>NZ_JAKMSK010000008.1:0-90314 GCF_025772605.1 Campylobacter sp. CNRCH_2016_0050h
ATAATTCCAGGTGGTGCTGAAGATATAAATAATTATATTTATATCGATGTTTATTTAGCTAGAAATTATAATGTAGCGGTTTTAAGTGTAAACTATCACTGCATAGGCAATCGTCCACATCTAAATTCTGATTTTTATCTTGATGATTTAGATAAAGTTATTTTAGATACTAGTTTAAAAATGATAAAAATAAATCATATCAATGCTTTTGAGATAAATTCATATGATGAGTTAAATGAAACATTTATAAATATAGATCAAGAAATTGAAAAATTAAAAATAGATCAAAAAATAGAAAAAAACTACAAATTAAAAACCCATGTAAGCTTTTTACCATCTAAAAATGAATATCAAAATTTTGGTATTATGCAAACAACGGATATACTAAATGCCCTTTTATATATTAGAAAAAACTCTCCTTTTAAAATCAGAAGAGGGGTTAAAATAATTGCATTTGGTAATTCTTATGGAGGATATTTAGCAAATTTATGTGCAAAAATATCACCTTGGAATATTCACTTTATAATGGACAATTCTTCTTTTGTTGATTTTTTTGG
The DNA here is from genome assembly GCF_025772605.1 of Campylobacter sp. CNRCH_2016_0050h. Classification (NCBI taxonomy): domain Bacteria; kingdom Pseudomonadati; phylum Campylobacterota; class Epsilonproteobacteria; order Campylobacterales; family Campylobacteraceae; genus Campylobacter; species Campylobacter sp. CNRCH_2016_0050h. Next base: position 558 of record NZ_JAKMSK010000008.1, read on the forward strand.
AGATATTTTTAGACTTATAGGTTTTGGAAAAGAAATAGATTTCACTCGATATCATGGGACATATGATAATGTTTTATTTAAAAACATATTTTTATACTTAAGTGATAAAACTTATTGGACAAGCAATAAATTTTCAAATAATTATTTTTCTAATGCAAGAAAAATTATAAGAGAACCTCTAAATAAAGAACATTTGAAAATCCAAAGTTTATATCCAAATCCAAAATATATTTTATATCATAGTGTTTTTGATGAAAGATCGCCTTTTGAAAATAAGAAAAAATTTGTATATTTTTTAAAAAAATTAAATTTTAGAGTGAATTTTTTGCTATATCTCAAATAGATAATAAATTTATTAAAAATTTAAGTCATGGAATGGGATTATCCACAAAATTATTTTTCAAAAAACACTTACCACAAATTCTACAAGAGCCTTTAAAAGATAAAACTTGTAAAAAAGAAATCTCATACAAGTGCGATGATTTGATATATACCTTTAAAGAGGAAAATGATCAAATTGTTTTAAGTATATCAAATTAAATTGACATTATTTATTTTATAAAAAGTAATTTTTAAGTAAAATTACTTTTTACTTTCAAAAGATTATTATCAAAAAGAGTATTTATGGCAAGCAAACAACTTTCACTCAAACATCTTAGTATGCCTATATTGCTTGAAATGTTTTTAAGATATTTTTCTTTGATTATCAACACCGTGATGGTTTCGCAGTATTCTAACTTTTTAGTTGGAGCAATGGGTGCGGGTAATCAAGTAGCAGATTTATTTATCATTATTTTTAGTTTTTTAAGTGTGGGTTGTAGTGTAGTGATCGCTCAAGCTTTAGGGGCTAAAGATTACACTCTAGCAAGAAAGGCAATTCATCAAAGTTTATTTTTAAATGCTTTGCTTGGTTTTGTGTGCGGAAGTTTGATCTTATGGCATGGAGAGTTTTTACTCTATCTTTTACAAATTCCAAATGAGCTTTTAAAGAATAGTGAAATTTACTTACACATGCTTGGAATTTGCTTGTTTTTTGACGCTATAGGTATAGTTTTGGCTGCTATTATTAGGGTATATAATATGGCTTATTGGGTTATGTTTACTACCTTATTGATGAATGTTGTGATATTTATAGGAAATTTTTATGTATTGCATTTTACTAAACTAGAGCTTTTTGGAGTAGGGCTTAGTAATATACTTGGGCGTTTGGTAGCCTTTAGCATGCTTATAGCAATACTTAGTTTTAAGCTCAAAATTCATCTTAAAATTAAAGAGATGATAAACCTTGAAAAAGTGGTACTTAAAAAGATTTTTAATATCGGTGGTTTTGCAGCAGGAGAGCATTTGATATGGTTTATACAATACACCATAGCCTTTGCTTTTGTGGCAAGTTTAGGTAAAGAAAATCTAAGCGTTCAAACGATTTATTTTCAAATTTCTTTGCTTATTATGCTAGTAGGGCAAGCTATAAGTGTGGCAAATGAAATTATTATAGGTAAATTAGTCGGCGCAAAATACTTAAATGTGGCCTATAAACATACTTGGATAGCTTTGTATTTTAGCGTGGTTGCAAGTGCTTTTGTAGCTTTGCTTAATTATGTTTTGCAAGATTTTACCATGGGTGTGGTAAAGCTTGAAGAAAGTTTAAAAGAACTTATGATACCACTTTTTACTCTTTCAATTTTCTTAGAAATCTCAAGAACTTTTAATATAGTCATGGTGAATTCGCTAAGAGCAAGTGGTGATGCGAGATTTCCGTTTTTAAGTGGAGTGGTATTTATGCTTGGAGTTTCTTTACCGGTTGGCTATGTGCTTTGTTTTTATGCTGGACTTGGAATTTTAGGAGTTTGGATAGGTTTTTGTGCAGATGAGTTTTTGCGCGGTATAGTAAATTCATATAGATGGAAAAGTAAAAAATGGCAAGGCAAAGCACTAGTATAAAAGGAATTTTAGAATTTAAAGAATTTCGTTTTGCTTTTGAAAAGAAAAAACTTAAATATCTAAGACTTAGGATAGACAGGGATTTAAATTTCAAACTTAGCATACCGCTATATTATGAGCAAAAAGATGTTTTAAGATTTTTAGAAAAAAATGAAAGCTGGATTAGAGCCAAAGAAAAAGAACTTTCTTTAAAAAGAGTAGTTTTAGCAAGTGATGAATTGTATTTTTTAGGTAAAAAATACAAGCTAGTTTTTAACGAAAATCATAAAAAAGTTCTTATAAAAAAAGATAAAATTTTTGCAAAAAATCAAAAGTCCTTAGATCTTTTCTTAAGGCGTAGTGCTAGAGTGATTTTTGAGTATTTTATAAAAAAATGGCAATTTGTCCACAAGAGAAAAGTGCAAAGAATTTGCATCAAGGAAATGATTTCAAGATGGGGTTCTTGTAATCATCAAAAAGCATACATAAACTTAAATTTAAAACTTATGCAAAAACCTATAAAAGCTATAGAATATGTGATTTTACATGAACTTACACATTTAATCTACCCACATCATCAAAAAGAATTTTATGATTTTTTATATAAATTTATGCCTGATTATAAAGCAAGGGAAATTTTTCTAAAAAGTCTTATTTTTTAAGTATATTTTTAAGCTTTCCTTAGAATTAAAATTGTTATATTTATATTTTTAAAAATTTAATTTTAAGGTTTTAAACTTGCTTTTAGAAATTACTTTTGATTATAAATCTAAAAATGATATTTTTGAGTATTTGTTAGCTTATTATGCTAAAGATTATATGTATGATTATGAGCAAAAGGATGAAAAAATCATCATTAAGATTAAAGGCGAAAAAGATGAAATTCAAGCCTTTTGTTCTAATTTAGAAAATATCAGCCATAGTGTTTTTTTAAACAAATTTGACTTAAAAGTTATAGAAGAAGATTTTACACCTATAAAAAAAGAAAAAACCTTCACCAAAAGAAGTTTTTTAACAAGACTTAATGCAAATGCTTATACTAATGGCGAGCTTTTAGAAAATGAATGGGGTGTTTTTGTAGAAGAAGAATTTAAAATAGAAGAAGATTTTATAAAAATCACTAAAGAAAATTTCTACGATAATTTAAAAAAAGCCTTGGAAAAATTAAAAAATAAAGAAAAAATGCATTTTAAAAGTCCAAAAGGAATATATGCTTTTGAAATTTTTAATGAAGCATTGGATGATTTTTTAATACCTTGTGACCCAAAACATATCAATGCATTTTTTTCTTGTAATAACGAGCAATTTAAAATCTTAGCAGGGGTTGAAAAGCCTCTAATGAAGCTTAAATTTAATGCTATTTTTAGACAAAATCATCAATTAAATCATGAATATTTTAAAATAAAAATATATGATAATCTTTTCTTGTTTGCCTTGTGTTTTGAGCTTGAAAAAGAAGGAATTAAGTTTTTAAATTTTAAAAAACTAGAACATTTTGAAGATGATTTTGAAGTAGCTTTAATCGAAAATGAGCTAGTAGTTTGCAGGGGTTATGATTATATTTTACCTGAGTTTAAAAATTTGATTTTTCAAAAAGAAGATAAAAATTTTGCAAGAATTTCTTGTATATTGTCTGATTTTAAAGACAAAAAGCCTTTGCTTTTAGAACTTAGTAAAAAATATGATGATATTATCCTACTTGATAAAGAGCTAAATCTTTTAAAACTTTGCTTACCAAAAAGCTTTGATGAATTTTATGAAACTATAAGTCAAGATGATGTTGCTAAGAGATTATTAGCTAATTATGAAAAAGAATTTACCCTAGTGCGAAAAGAACTAAACATGGCTAATAATTTTTTTAATCTTTTTGGCATGGTAGGGATGATTTTAGAGCTTGATGAAGACGAGAAAAAAGCAGCATTAGCACTTTTGGCCTTAGCAGATGAGAGTAAAATGGCAAAAGGTGTTAGGATAGACTTTAAGCTTAATGAGCAAAAAGAATTTGATTACACTAAAACCTTAAGAAGTGTGATGAGTTTTAAGCTTGCTGGAGTAGAAAATCAAATCATAGCCTTGGGTGTTGTTGAGAGTTTGGCGTATTTTTTAAGGGATTTATTTGATGATTTAAGGACTAAAGAACAAGTTGATTGTGCCGTGCTTAGTGGGAGCTTGTTTGAGCATAAAAGCCTTAGTAAAAATGTATTTAAACACATACCATTTTTTAAGTTAAGTGATGTCCCACTTTGGATATGAAATTCATATTAAAGGACTAGTGCAAGGCGTTGGCTTTCGTCCTTTTGTTTTTAATATAGCTAAAGAGCTTAATTTAAAAGGTGAAGTTTATAATAATAGCTTAGGTGTTGTTATAATCCTTGAGTGTGGCAATGATGATTTAAAAATTTTTAAAGAAAAACTTTTTGCTAATTTACCACCTTTAGCTAGGATAGATGATTTTAGCTTTTCTTATAAAAAACTTCAAAAAACTTATAATGAATTTATCATAAGTACTTCACAAGATAGTGAAAAATTTAGCCCGATTTTAAGTGATTTTGCTCTTTGTGAGGATTGCTATAATGAATTTTACGATGAGAAAAATCCGCGATTTAAATATCCATTCATCACTTGTACAAATTGTGGACCAAGATTTTCTATTATAAAAAAACTCCCATATGATAGAGTCAATACGACTATGGATGAGTTTAAAATGTGTTCTTTTTGTCAAAGCGAGTATGAAGATCCTACTAATCGTCGCTTTCATGCCCAACCACTCTCATGTCCAAAATGTAAAATTACTATTTTTTTAAAAGATAAAAATCAAAATATTTTAGCCAAAGATGAAAAAGCTTTTATCTTGCTTGCAAAGCTTTTAGAAGAAGGTAAAATCGTAGCTTTTAAAGGTATGGGTGGGTTTCATTTAATTTGTGATAGTACAAATAAAAATGCTATAAATGAACTTAGAATACGCAAAAATCGCCCTAAAAAGCCTTTTGCTATCATGGTAAAAGATCTTAAAATGGCTCAAGAATTAGCTTTTATTAATGAAGCTGAAGCAAAACTTTTAACTTCAAATTTAAAACCCATAGTTATTTTAAATAGCAAAAATATCCATAAAAGCTTAGCACCAGATACCAATAAAATAGGTATTATGTTAGCTTATATGGGAACGCATTTAATGCTTTTTGAACATTTTAAAAAACCTATCATTGCAACAAGTGCTAATTTAAGTTCACAAAGCATTATTTATGAAGAAACAAAACTTTTAGAGCAACTTAGTGATGTGTTTGATTTTTATCTTGATTATGATAGAGCAATACACAATTCAAGCGATGATAGCATTGCTCAAGTTATTAGCGAAAAAATTATGTTTTTAAGGACTTCAAGGGGTCTTAACCCACTTTATATCAATACAGCAAGTATTTTTAATACAAAAGAAAATATTCTAGCTCTAGGAAGTGAGTTAAAAAACGAATTTGCATGTTTTTTTAAAAATCAAATTTTCATTTCTCCTTATATAGGCGATATGAAAAGTTTAGACATACAAGAGAGATTTTTTAAAATTTTAACTTTCTTTCAAAACTCTTATAAACTAAATTTTGATCAGATTTTAAGCGATAAACACCCACAATTTAACTATGTAAAAGAATTTAGAGATTATAAAAATTTTCGCGTGCAACATCACTATGCACATTTGTGTGCTTGTTTATTTGAACACAAAATTTACAAAAATGATGTTTTAGCCTTTGTTTTTGATGGAACAGGTTATGGAGATGATGGAAAAATTTGGGGTGGAGAGATTTTTAGAGCGAATTTAAAAAGCTATGAAAGGCTAAATCATTTTAAAAATTTCAAACTAATTAATGCAGATATTAAAAATATCGCAAATTTAGCTTTAGCTTTAATTTTTGATTTTAATTTAGAAAGCAAAGCTAGCAAGTTTTTAGCTAAATTTTCTCAAGTAAAATTAAATAATCTTAAAAAAATTCACACTCAAAGCTCTTTATATACGAGTTCTCTTGGTAGGATTATCGATGCTTTTGGCACTTTTGCTTTTGATATACAAAAGCTTGATTATGAAGCACAAATTGGGCTTTTGATGGAAAAATATTATGATAAAAATTTTGATTATAGTTACAAATTTGACATCAAAGAAAAAGAAATTTGCTTTAAAAATGCTTTTTTGCAGGCTTTAGAAGATAAAGATAAAGTTAAAATTAGCACAGGTTTGCTTAATGGCATTGCAAATTTAATTATAGAATATTCAAAAGATTTTAAAGAAGAAGTGCTTTTATGTGGTGGGGTATTTCAAAATAAAACCTTGCTTGAAATTTTAGATCGAAAAAATTTTGCTTATAAAACTTCTTTGCAATTTCCTTGCAATGATAGTTCTATCGCACTTGGGCAACTTGTGCATTATTTATCTTTAAAAACTTAATAAAACTCATATTTTTTTAATACTTTTTTATATACAATAAAATAAAAATATAAAGGAAAGATTATGTGTAAAGATTGCGGTTGTTCTATTAATGGACATGAACATCATCATGATCACCATCATGATCACCATCATGAAAATCCAGCATTAAAAGATGAAAAAACTATTAATGTTATTAGTAAAATTTTATCAAAAAATGATCATCAAGCAGCTCATAATAGAGAGCATTTTAATGAGTATAATACTCTTTGTATTAATTTAATGAGTTCCCCAGGAAGCGGTAAAACAACGCTTTTAGAAGAAACTATAAAAACTTTAAAAGATGATTTAAAAATAGCTGTGGTTGAAGGAGATTTAGAAACTAATAATGATGCAAATCGCATTATTAAAGCAGGAGGCTTAGCTCATCAAATTACTACAGGACAAACTTGTCATTTAGATGCTTTTATGGTGCATGAAGCTTTACATCATTTTAAACTTAGTGAACTTGATATAGTATTTGTTGAAAATGTGGGAAATTTAGTATGTCCTGCAAGTTATGATTTGGGCGAGCATTTAAATGTAGTTTTACTTTCAGTAACAGAAGGTAGTGATAAGGTAGAAAAATATCCAGTGATGTTTAGAAAGGCTGATTTATTGGTCATTACTAAAGCCGATTTGGCTCAACATTTTGACTTTGATTTCAAAGCAGCTTCTATGGCAGCTAAAAGGCTAAATCCTAAAATAGATATTATGATTTTAGATAGTAAAACAAAAACAGGATTTGATCTTTGGATAAATTATCTAAAAATGAAAAAGGAGCTTAACTAATGTGTCTTTCTATACCTTCTAAAATTTTAGAAATTGATGAGCTAAATTCAGCCATAGTAGAAACTTTAGGGGTTAAAAGAAGAGTAAGTTTGGATTTAATAAGCGAGCCTTTAAAAGTAGGCGATTATGTGCTTATACATGTGGGTTTTGCTATGGAAAAAATCGACACTCAAGCTGCACAAGAGAGTTTAAAAATTTATGCTGATATAGCAGAGAAAATGCAAAATGGACAAATCGATGAAAATGAAGGCGATATGGGGCTAAAAAATGGATTTAATTAATGATTTTAGAAATAAAGAAAGAATTTTAACCTTAAAAGAACTTATTGCTTCTAAAATTACTAAGCCTATTAATATCATGGAAATTTGCGGTGGACATACGCATAGTATTATGAAATTTGGTTTGCCTGATTTATTGCCAAAAGAAATTAATTTTGTTCATGGCCCAGGCTGTCCTGTGTGTGTTATGCCTAGAGAGCGTATTGATGTAGCTTTAAAGCTTGCAAGTATGCCAAATACTATCTTTTGTGTATTAGGTGACATGCTTAAAGTGCCAGGAAGTTATGAAAGCTTAATTGATCTTAGAGCTAAAGGGGCTGATATTAGAGCACTTTATACACCTTTGGATGTGATAGATATAGCTTTAAAAAACCCTGAAAAAAATATAATCTTTTTTACCATAGGTTTTGAGACAACTACACCTATGAGTGGGGTGATTATAGAAAAAGGTATAGCTTTAAATTTAAAAAATTTATTTTTTCATATTAATCATGTGTTGGTTCCACCCGCGGTAGAAGCTATCATGCAAGATGAAAATGTAAAAATTGACGCCTTTTTAGGGCCTTCCCATGTAAGCGTTATCACAGGATCAAACATTTATGAACCTATTGCTAAAAAATACAAAACTCCTATAGCAGTGAGTGGTTTTGAGCCAGTTGATATAATGCTTAGTGTGTTAAATATAGTAGAGCAAATGAATGCAAATACTTTTGAAGTTTATAATGAATATCACAGAGTAGTTAGCAAAGAAGGAAATTTAAAAGCTAAGGCTTTAGTGGAAAAATACTTTAAACCTTGTGATTTTGAATTTAGAGGTCTTGGAGTGATTGTAAATGGCGGGCTTTGTCTAAAAGATGAATTTGCACACTTAGATGCTAGCAAAGTGTTTGATTGTAAAGTACAAAGTAAAAACGAAAGCAAGGCTTGTATTTGTGGTCAAATTTTAAGAGGCTTAGCTAAGCCTTACGATTGTAAGGTTTTTGCAAAAGCTTGCACTCCAAAAAATCCTATAGGTAGCTGTATGGTTTCTAGTGAAGGAGCTTGTGCGGCTTATTATAAATACTATCAAGATAAGGCATAAAATGAAGCAAATTACTTTAGCCCATGGTGGCGGTGGCGAAGAAATGAATGCTTTGATAAGTGAAATTTTTTCTATTTTTGAAAATGATGTTTTAAAAGAAGCAAATGACGCTGCTATTTTAGATGATTTGGCTTTTAGCACCGATTCTTTTGTATTAAATCCTATCTTTTTAAAAGATATAAATATAGGAAAATTAGCAGTTTGTGGTAGCGTAAATGATGTATTAATGGTGGGAGCAAAACCGCTATATTTGTCGCTAGCTTTAATTTTAGAAGAGGGTTTTGAGCTAGAAAAGTTAAAAATTATACTAAAATCTATAAAAGAAGAATGCGATAAAGCGGGAGTAAAGCTAGTTTGCGGGGATACTAAAGTTGTTCCTAAAAATAAAGGCGATGAAATATACATTAATACTTCATGTATAGGTAAAAATATACAAAAAATCAATACCAAAAACTTAAAAAGTGGTTGTAGTATCTTAGTTTCAAGGGATATTGGAGCTCATGGTTGTGCGGTTTTGGTTGAAAGAAATAATTTAGAGGCAAATATCCAAAGTGATTGTAAAAGCTTAAAAGATGAAGTTTTAACACTTTTAAATGCAAATATTTCCATAAAAGCAATGCGTGATGCTACGCGTGGTGGGCTTAGTGCAGTTTTAAATGAATGGACTAAATTAAGTAATTTAGAGCTTTTAATATTTGAAGAAAAAATCCCAGTTTGTGATGAAGTTTTAGGGGTTTGTGAGCTTTTTGGGTATGAGCCTTATGAGCTTGCAAATGAAGGAACTTTTATTATTTGTGTAGATAAAAAAGATGAACAAAAAGCATTAGAAATTTTAAAACAATTTAATACTAATGCAGCTATTATAGGTGAAATCACAGCTAATAAAAAAGCAAGAGTGGTTTTAGAAAATGCTTATGGAGCAAAACGCATTTTAGAAGCTCCAAAAGGCGAGCTTTTACCAAGAATTTGCTAATGCATGAGTTAAGTATTACAGAATCATTACTAGAACTTTGTGAAGAATATGCTCAAGGAAAAGTTATTGAAGAAGTGCATGTTAAAATAGGGCGTTTAAGTGGGATTGAACCTCCACTTTTGCAAAGAAGCTTTGAAACTTTTAAAGAAAATAGTCCCTTATGTAAGAATGCTAAATTTATTATACATATTCAAGAAGTAGTAGTTGAGTGTCAAAAATGCCATTTTAGTGGAGTGCTTGAAAATAATATCTTTTGGTGCCCAAAATGCGAAGATAAAGATTTAAAAATCATAGATGGGGAAGAGCTTTATCTTATGCAACTTGTTTTAAAAGAAAATAAGGATTTGGAAAATAATGACAAATAAGGAAATTATCTTAGGTGCGGGTTGTTTTTGGTGTACTCAAGCTGTGTTTGATGAAATCAAAGGCGTAGTTTATACAGAAGTAGGTTATAGCGGTGGTAAGCCAAATCCAAGTTATGAAAGCGTGATAAATGGTGATGGGAATATAGAAGTAGCTAAGATAATTTATGATGAAAAACAAATTTCATTAGAAAAAATCTTAGAAATTTTTCTCAAAATGCACGATCCAACAAGCTTAGATAAACAAGGAGCTGATGAAGGAACGCAGTATAGATCAGTTATTTTTTATCAAACTAATGAGGAGTTAAAAATTATTAGCAATTTTTTACAAAAAGCACAAAAATATTACGCTAAAGCCATAGTTACGCAAGTTTTAAAACTAGAAAAATTTTATAAGGCTGAAAACTATCATCAAAAATATTTTAAAAATAATCCTAGCCAAGCTTATTGTAGATTTGTTATTGCTCCAAAATTAGAAAAGGTTAATTGCTAATATTGTTTTTAAGTATTTTTGCAGTTAGATTTAAAAGCCTTTTACAGGCTTTTAAAATTTAGTGGCAACCACAACCACCACATCCACAACTTTGACTAAAGAAATTTTCTAAAGCTTGCATATTAGGAAGTTCTGTTACTTCATTTACTAATTCTTTATAAGCAACTACACCATCTTTAATTACAAACACTGCTCTAGCTAAAATTCCCTCAAGCGGACCATCAGCCATTAAAACACCATATTTTTCACCAAATTCTTTAGAAACAAAATCACTCGCGACAGTTAAATTATCTATACCTTCAGTTGAGCAAAAACGACCCATAGCAAATGGTAAGTCCATACTAACTACGATTACTTCTACACCACTTGCTGCTGCTTTTTTATTAAATTCTCTAGCTTCAGTTGCACATACTGGAGTATCAAGGCTTGGTACGCTGATAATAATTTGAGTTTTACCTTTTGGAGCAATTTCAACACCTGAAAGATCTTTGGCTTTTAAAGTGATATTTGGAGCTATGTCGCCAACTTGGATGTTGTTTCCTTTTAAATTTACTTTATTTCCTTTGAATAATACACTATTCATTTTTTCTCCTTGAATGATTTTTATTAATCATAATATAAAAAGATTAATAAAGTCTTATTTTTATTCTTCTTTGCACATACCTGCTTCGATTAGAAAACACGAGGGTTGATAATTGCTTTTTTTAATCTTATCATATTTTGCATAGCTTAAGTATAAAGTATCTTTAGCTCTAGTTACAGCTACATAAAAAAGCCTTCTTTCTTCTTCTAAACTTCCGCCCATGCTCATGAGTTTTTGGTTAGGAAATCTTCCTTGTGCAAGATCAATTACAAATACAAGTTCAAACTCAAGCCCCTTACTTGCATGTATGCTTAAAAGATTAACCCCACTACCACTACTCATTTCACTAGCACCAAGAGTAAGAAAGTTATAGTATTTATAATTATCACTATAATTTTTAGCAAGTTCTTTTAATACAAACATTTTCGCGTTGATTTTTTCTAAAATTTCATTTTTTTTATTTAAATCAACATTGGAATTTTTATTAGTCGCTCTTTTAGTTGCCAAAATATCACAAATTTCTTTAAAATAATCATTTTCTAAAATCAAATCTACAAGCTGGGTTGAGATTTTACATTCACTTGCTTTTTTAATAAAAAGATAAATTTTTTCAAGATTTTTTGCACAAAACTCGTTGATTTTGGGTAAGCTTAAAATAGGGTGGGTGTTAAATTCGCTTTCTAAGTTAAATCTTGAAGGCGAGGCTAGCTCCTCAATATCATCAAAAAGTCCTAGTTGGTAACTTTGTTTTTTGTATTTTTTTAAATTCACACTACTATCAGGATTTAAAAAGCCTTTAATTAAACTAGAATGTCCTAATTTTAATAAAGCATCAAAAATATCTTTTGCCAAAACCCCACCAACTCCTTTGGTGTATTCAAGTAAATGTATAAAAGCCATGATATCTTTTGGATTAAGCACGATTGCAAGCATAGAGCAAAAGTTTTTAACTTCCAAGCTTTCAAAAAAACTTCCTCCACCTTTTCTTTTGCTTGCTATGCCAAGTTCTCTTAAGGCTACTTCTACTCCATCTGCACTAGAATTGTTTCTAAAAATCACAGCAATTTCATCAAGATTAACCCCGCTTTGTAAGATTATTTTTGCTATGGTAGAGTATTGATCAAATAATTCATTAAAAGTTAGCAAACTTGGCGCTTTAAAATCTCCTTCTCTAGTTACAATTAATTCTTTAGGATATAATCTTTCATTGTTTAAAATAACCTTATTAGCTAACGCAAGTATATTTTTACTAGAACGATAGTTTTTATTTAAAGTAAAAATATTTGCATCGACAAATCTATCTTTAAAACTTCCTATAATAGAAATATCAGCCCCATTAAAAGCATAAATACTTTGATCATAATCACCCACACAAAACAAACTTTTACTTTTAAAAGCATCAATTAACGAGCCTTGCAAGGTGTTAGTATCTTGGTATTCATCTACTAAAATCTCATCAAATTCAAAATGATGTGAAGCTAAAACATGTTTTAATTTGATCAATAAATCATTAAAATCCACATAGTTAAAACGCATTTTTTCTTCTTCGTATTCTTTTAAAATATCTTCATAAATTTCAGCATAAACAGCTTGTTCATCATAATTTTGACAAAACCAATTATAAAATTCATCTAAGTTTGCATTAGTATTTTGAAATAAAGAATACACATCATACAAATAGCTTGGCATATAAGGTTTGGTATCGCTTAAATGATGAAAAGTGCGTTTTTCAAAAATAGAACGCAAAAGAATTTTAAGCTCACTCGCAGGTTTTAAAATAATATCGTGATTTAACTCTTTAAGTAGAGAATAAGCAGTACTATGAAAAGTTCCTGCTGTGATTTTTGAAGTAATGCTTTTATCAAAATACCTACTAAGTCTTTCTATCATCTCTTTACTAGCTTTGTTTGTAAAGGTTAGAAGCATAATTTTTTCAGGCTTTATACCATTTTGAAGTAAAAAGGCTATTCTTGCAACTATAGTTGAAGTTTTACCCGTGCCTGCACTTGCTATAATTAGATTGTGTCCAAAAGGAGCACTAGCGGCTTTATATTGTTCTTCATTTAAACGCGATAAAGGCATGAATTTCCTAGTTTAAAATTATATTTTGTATATCATTAAAATAAAAATGATTAACACCATCTTTATATTCATAATAAAGCGTGAGTTTATGAGAATCTAAAATAGTCTTAACAATGTATAATCCAAGTCCAAAACTATCTTTATTTTTCTTGCCTTGCGTAAAGGCTTGAGTATAATATTTTAAGTCTTTATCTAAGGCTTTTCCTTTGTTTTTAAAGCAAAGATAATCTTTAGTTATTTCTATAGTAACGCAATTTTCATCAGAGTATTTTGTCGCGTTATCTATCATATTTTTCATTGCAGTGGTAAAAAGTTTAAAATCTACATTGACACTAAAACTTTCTTTTATACTAATTTTTACCTTTTCATCATCACTCATAGCTATATCTTTAGCTTCATCTAAAAGATCTAAGATATTGTATTTTTTTAAATTAATCAAACCAGCACCCGAAGTAATTTGCTCAATGGCTGCAAATTCATTAATCAAAATCTCTAAACGATTAAAAGCACCCACTAATCTTTCTTTATATTTGCTATCTTCAAGCATTTCTAAAGTAATTAAACCTTTAGTAATGGGGGTTTTTAGCTCATGCATAATATTTCTTAAGAAAAACTGCCTTGAAGTGTTTAGTTTTTGAATTCTTAAAATAGACTCATAAAAGGCTGTTGCTACTTGAGAAATTTCATCATTGCCTTTACTGACATTTTGAATTTCATTGAGTTTGTTTTCGCCAAATTTATCTATTTGTCTTTTTAAAGCTCTAAGTGGTTTTAATTTTCTAATGATAAAAATATATAAAATCAATAAAACCATTACCACTATACTAGCAATAAGCTTAATCACAAAATAACGATAACCTTGATATTCTAAATCTTTGTACAAATAAAGCTTACCATCAAAAATGATTTTTAAATACACATTATCTTCTAAAGTAATGATTTCAACTACACCTGTGCTAGTTTGAGCCCGTGCTATAGTTTCAGCTTTATAGATGATTTGTCTTATGTCTGATGGAGTTGTTAATTCTATCATTTTGTAATTTTTTGTTTGCTCATAAAATTCTCTTTCACTAATCACATGATTAAAATATAATAATCTTGCATTAGCTATAAAAGAATATTTTGCATTAAGCTCATTAGTGTAATTTTGTTGATCATATTTTATAAGCCATAAAAAAGCTAAAATTACACTAACGCTTGCAAGTAAAAAAACAAAGGTTATAGTATAAAAAATTGATGATTTATTCATTGAGTTAATTTATATCCTATACCTCTGATTGAATGAATGTATTTTGGAGTTTTAGGATCATCTCCGATTTTTTGTCTGATTCTACTAATGATTACATCTATACTTTTATTACTAGAATCTTCACTAATAGAGCTACAATTATACACAAGCTCTTCGCGGCTTACCACTCCACCTTCTTTTTTAATTAAATAACTCAAAATATCAAATTCAGCATTAGTAAAGCTAATTTCTTGATCTTTCATAGTGATAGTATGTTTATATTTATCATATACAAGATCTTTTTTAACTTGAGCTTGAGCAGTTTTTGTGTTTGAAATTCTTCTTAAATGACTTTTAATTCTTGCTTGAAGTTCTTGAGGATTATATGGTTTTGGTAAATAATCATCTGCACCCAAATCAAGTGCTGCAACCTTATCGCTAATATCATGCCTTGCACTTGAAATGATAATAGGTGTATCATATTTTTTACGAATTTCCTCGCATACTTCAAGTCCATCAAGTCCAGGTAAGCTTAAATCCAAAATGATTAAATCATAAGGATTTAAAGCAAGTCTTGAAAGACCTATATAAGGCTCATGAGCAATATCTACTTTCATATCAAATTGCTCTAAATATTCAGCTATAATCTCTGCTAATTCTAAATCATCTTCTATCATTAAAATATTTGTCATTTTTTTCCTTTCTTAAAAAAGTAAAGCTCTTACAAATCCGCCTCTATTAATCCAAATTTTAACATACTCTTTACCTTTATTTAATTCCAAAGCCTTAGATAATTCTTTAAAATTTGAAATTTCATACTGATCAACACCTATGATAATATCACCTTGCTCAAAACCTATTTTTTCAGCTTTTGATTTTGGAGTAACTTCGGTAATTAAAATACCGCTAATACTTTCAGGTATGCGGTATTGCTGTCTATTCTTAGAGTCAAGTTCCACTAATTTTAGACCATCAATATAACCTTTTTCATATTGTAGCGACTTTTCATCTGTTTTTAACATAAATTTAGCTGTTTTGACTTTATTATCTCTTTCATAAGTTACTTCTACTGCTTGTTTTGGATCAATACTTCCTATGTAGTTTTTTAAATCCATAGGGCTTTTAATCACAGTTTTATCTACTTTTATAATCAAATCTCCTCTTTTTAACCCTGCATTATAAGCTGCTGAATCTTTTTGTACTTCAGTGATTAAAGCACCTTCTTGATTAGTATAGGCTTTTTTAATATCTTGAGTTAAAGCTCCTATGACTACGCCTAAATATCCTCTTTCAATTTTTCCATGCTCAATAAGTTTTTGTGCAATAGATTTTGCCATATTAGAAGGGATTGCAAAACCTATGCCATTATTTCCACCACTTCTTGAAAGTATGGCTGAATTTATCCCAACTAAAGATCCTCTACTATCTACCAAAGCTCCGCCTGAATTTCCAGGATTAATAGAAGCATCAGTTTGGATGAAATTTTCATATTGATTTAGACCTATATTGTTTTTATTTAAGGCCGAAATAATCCCACTTGTAACACTACTTCCAACACCAAAAGGATTACCCAAAGCAAACACTACATCACCTTCTAGTAATTTATCTGAATCAGCAAAAACTACTGCGGGTAAGTTTTTTGCTTCTATTTTTATCACTGCTAAATCTGTTTTAGGATCAGCACCGATTAATTTAGCTTTATATTCAGTGCTAGAATCAGGTAAATTTACAGTGATTTTTTCAGCATCTTCTATAACATGATTATTTGTTATAATATAACCATCGCTTGAAATAATTACACCAGAACCTAATGAGCTTACAACTTCTTTATTTTTTTTATTTTTTGGAGCTTGTGGGAAATCAAAACCAAAAAATTGTCTAAAATAAGGGTCATTGAAAAAATCATCAATTCCAAATGAACTACTTTGAACAGTTTTAGAAGTTGAGATATTTACAACTGAATTTTTAACTTTTTGTATGGAATCATGATAAGAAAGTATAGTATTTTGATTATCAGTTGGTAAAGTTCTTTTTACATTATCATCTGCTTGTTTAAAATCAATACTAGCACTAAAAAGACTAGTTGCCAATGCCAAAGAAAGAATCATAGTTTTTTTCATGTTTTATCCTTTGTAAAATCATTTAATGCAAGTATAAAATTTTATTTTTACACAATTGTAAATAAAACCTTTAGTTTTAAAACTTATAAAAGTTGATTGACTAAGACTAAAGTTTTTGATATAATCTTATAAAAAATTAAGGAATAATAAAAATGAGTAATAGTTTATATGAAACACTAGGAGTTTCGCAAAACGCTAGTGCAGATGAGATAAAAAAAGCTTATAGAAAATTAGCAAGACAATATCATCCTGATATTAACAAAGAAAATGGTGCTGAGGAAAAATTTAAAGAAATTAACGCCGCTTATGAAATTTTAAGTGATGAGAAAAAAAGAGCTCAATATGATAGATATGGCGATTCTATGTTTGGCGGGCAAAGTTTTCATGATTTTTCAAGAAATGCAGGTGGAGCTGACATCAATGATATTTTAAAAAATATTTTTGGTGGAGGCTTTGGAGGATTTAGTGGCGGTTTTAGTTCTAGTAATAATTTTAGAAGTGGCTTTGGGGGATTTGGAGGATTTGAAGAAGATTTAGACTTGCAAGCAAGTGTTAAAATTCCTTTTGAAAAAGGAATTTTAGGTGGTGAGCATTTGGTAAATATAAATAACGAGCAAGTTAAAATCAAAATTCCACATGGCATAAAAGATGGCGAAAAGCTACGCATACGAGGTAAAGGAAAAAGCTTTCAAGGGCAAAGAGGGGATTTGATTTTAAAAGTTGAACTTGAAAAAAGCGATGAATATGAAAGAGAAGATGATGATTTGTACAAAAAGGTTGAAATTAGCTTGAAAACAGCGCTTTTTGGAGATAAAATCAGTGTGCATACCCCAAGAAAAGAAGTTAAAATTACCATACCGCCAAATTCTAAAAACAATCAAAAAATTAGACTTAAAGGCTATGGAGTGCAAAATAGAAAAACAGATCTTTATGGGGATATGTATTTAATTTTGAATGTAAAAATACCTGATATTAATAGCCTTGATCCTGAATTTGTAAAAATTTTAGAAGAAAAATTACCTTGAAAGGAGTAAGTAATGGAGCATAGTTATGATGAACCGGTGTATCTTATAAGTGTTGTTGCAAAAGTTTTAAGTATACACCCACAAACTCTAAGACAATACGAAAAAGAAGGTTTAGTTGAGCCAAGTAGAACCGATGGTAAAATGAGACTTTATTCTCAAAAAGATATAGATAGAATCAAAATGATTTTACGCTTAACAAGAGATCTTGGGGTTAATTTAGCTGGTGTTGATGTGATTTTAAAACTAAAAACAAAAATTGATGAGTTTGAAAACACTATTGAAGAGTTAAGATTAGAACTTGATAGAAGAGATAATCCTTCAAAATCAAGAGCAGTAGTTAAACATAGAAGTAATTTTGATTTAATTTTTTTAGAAAAAATAAAATAATAAAAACATTACAAAAGGTTGGTGAGTGGATGCTTTTATAACTTTATTTTTAACTGCAGTAGCAGTTGCTGTCATACTTAATGTTATACTTAAAAAATTTGGTATTCCAACTATTATAGGTTATATAGCTACAGGTTTATTTGTGCGTGAATTTTATGGTTTTAGCACTAATGAATTTATTATACATGTAGCTGAATTTGGCATAGTTTTTTTAATGTTTACCATAGGGCTTGAATTTTCATTTAAACATCTTTTAGCAATGAAAAAAGAAGTATTTTTAAATGGAAGTTTGCAAATGCTAACTTGTGGTTTGGTTTGTACTTTACTTGTAACTTATATTTTAGGTATAGCAAGCCATATCGCAATGATAGCAGGTTTTGCTCTAGCCTTATCTTCCACTGCTATAGTTTTAAAAATACTTAATGATAATGGCGATATCAACGAAGAATATGGCCGAAAAGCTTTAGGAATTTTACTTTTTCAAGATATTGCTGTGATACCACTGCTATTAATGATTGATATATTTAGTTCTCAAAATGCTGATATTTCAAAACTTTTACTTACAACTTTAGTCAGTGCTGTAATTTTACTTGTTTTGCTTTATTTTATAGGCAAATACCTTTTTACTTATGTTTTAAAATTCATCATTAAAACTAACGCAAATGAAATTTTCATCGCTACCATACTTTTTACCGTAATAGGAGCGAGTTTTTTGGCTCATTCTTTTGGCTTTTCATACTCACTTGGAGCATTCATAGCTGGAGCTTTGATAGCTGAAACTAAATATAAACATAAAATAGAAGCAGATTTGGTTCCTTTTAGAGATTTGCTTTTAGGATTTTTCTTTATCAGTGTTGGTTTGCAAATTGATTTTCATATAGTTTTTGAAAATTGGTTTTTGATTTTTGTTTTTGTAAGCTTGGTTTTATTGATAAAATTTGTAGTAATCTATGGTCTTTTAATTCTTTATACAAGAAAAAGAGTAGCATTAAAAACTGCTTTGAGTATTTCTCAAATTGGAGAATTTGCGCTAGCAGTATTTTCGCTAATGCAAGTAAATTCACTTATAGATGAAAAAACAGCACAAATTTTTATTATAGTTTCTATCGTCACTATGGTTGCAACGCCTTTTATTTTAAATAATCTTAGAAAAATAGCCAACGCAGCCGAAGGTGAGCAAAATGATATGGCTAAATTTTATTTATGTGATCAAAAAATGAAAGATCATTTTATCATTTTTGGTTATACAAGATTAGGTCAAGAAGTGGTGCAAAAGATCAAAAAAACAGGTATTCCATATTTGGTTTTAGAAAGTGATTTAAATTTAGTTGAACTTGGCCGCAGTAGAAATGAAAATATCTTTTTTGCAAATGTAGCCCAAGTAGAAACATTAAAAGTAGCAAATATAGAAGAATGCTCAGTTGCTATTATAACTATAAGTAATGAAGCTAAGCTTGATATGCTCTATCAAGTGCTTTCTAGCTTTAACAAACCCATACAAACGGTTTTAAAAACAAGTGGTACAGGTGCTAAGATCATTTTCCCACATACTGATAAACATTTACACATTGTAGATGCTGAAGCTTCAATAGCAAGAAATTTAGTACAAGAAGCATTACAATGTAGAATCAATACAAGTGCAGCAGAATGAAAAATGATGAAAAAGCTTTAAGGGTAAAATATGTAAGAGCTTTAGAAAAATTTACTAATTCTGCTGTGAGTGCTTTAAAAAGAGAAGATTTTGATTTAACTCTTTTTAGGGAAAGAATGCAAAAAAATGCTAAAATCTTTGAGAAAATTCAAGCGGTGTTTTTAGATTCTACTTATACTAAGGCTTTGGAGATTTTTGTAAATGAGTGTTTAGATGAAAGTTTAGACCAAAAAACCTTAGCTTCAAAAGCCAATGCCTTATATAAGCTAAAAAATAATCAAAGTTATAAAAAAGACAAACATAAAATTAAATTTAAGGATGAATATTGATAAATGTAATTTTTGATATGGATGGCACGCTTATAGATAGTGCTAATGCTATAGTATGTGCGGTAAATGAAATAAGAGCGGATTTAAATTTAGAACCTTTAAAAAGAGAGTTTATTTTAGATACTATCAATACTCCTGGACAAAATTATGCTAAGATTTTTTACGGGGTTGATACTTACTCACATACTAGCTTTAAAGAAGGTTATGAGAAGTATTTTATTAAGCATTATGATCAAAGCGTGGTGCTTTTTGATGGTGTGCTTGAGGTTTTGGAATTTTGTAAAAAAAATGATTGCTATTTAGCTATAGCCACAAATGCACCTCAAGAAAGCTTGGTACCTATTTTAAAAAAACAAAACATTCTTTTATATTTTGATAAAATACTAGGTGTTAGTTATGGTATAGAAGCTAAGCCTGATCCTATGATGCTAAGATTAATCGCAGATGAAGCAAAATATGAAAAAAGTATTTTCATAGGCGATAGCTTAAAAGACAGACTTTGTGCTAAAAATGCTAAGATGGATTATATACATATTTCTTGGCAAAAAGAAATTAAAGACTTAGATGAAGCTAACGATAAAACTACTTTAATAGAAAAAATTCAAACTTATATAAAAGGTTAAAAATGGATATTTTTGATGAAATGTTTGCAAAAAGCCCTAAAGAAAAATTTATTGAAACAATAAAATATGCAAATTTAGGTGCATTAGAAAATGTTTTAGAAAAATTATTAGCCGATCATATCGCTATGATAGAGCTTTTAGAAAAAAATAATTTAAATGAAAATGATGTAGCACAATTTCAAATGGAAAATTCACTCTTAATAGATGAGAGAAAAAATGATTTTTATATAGGCTTAAGTGCTGAAATTTTAGGGTATGAGGGTTGATTTTGCGTTTATTTTTATCTTTATTTTTGATGTTTAATTTTTTAAAAGCTGAAGTATTTTTTGATTATACTTATAAATTTACCTTAAGTAAAGATGAAAAAGCAAGTGTAAAAATAAAAGAAATTGATTATCCTGATGAGATTTATTATTTTGACTTTTCATGGACTTTATTTGATCAAACTAATATCATCGTTCATTCAAGGTATAAAAAATACCCTAGGCAATTTGTGATGTCTTTAAGAAGAAATTTAAATTGGGTAGATCAAACTTTAGTGCCTGATTATAAAAATCCACACATAGATAGAGCAAGATTAATACTTGAATTTAGTGATTTTAAAAAAGGTGAGGCTATTTTCACTATCTACATAGAAGATAGAGATAAAAGATTAGAAGTGGAATTTTTAGATCCTAGAAAAGTCACTCTTAATCAAAACTAAAGTAAAATTTAATAAAATATAATTATAAGAAAATTAAGGAAAGCATGGTGCAAAAGATAGATCAATATATGCATGAATTTTTATCTGAATTAAATTACAAGCCTATTTTAACAATGAGTTCAAAACTTCAAGGCGGTAAAAAATTACGCTCAAAATTACTTTTAAAAATAGCTAGTGAAAACGATATTAGTTATAAAATTTGTGCCATTATAGAATTAATCCATGCTGCAAGCTTATTGCATGATGATGTGATTGATGAAGCAAAATTAAGAAGAGGTGTAAAATCTATCAATGAACAATTTGGAGCCAAAAATGCTATCATGCTTGGAGATATTTTATACTCAAAAGCCTTCTATGAACTTTCTTTAATAGATTTAAAATTAGCAAAAATCATCTCCAATGCTGTTGTAAAGCTTTCCGTTGGCGAATTAATGGATGTAAATTTAAGCAAAACTTTCAATACCGATAAAAACGCTTATTTGCAAATGATATATAACAAAACAGCCGTTTTAATCGAAGCTAGTGCAAGATGTGGGGCTATACTTGCTAATTTAAATGAAGATGATTTTGCAGAATATGGTAAAAACTTGGGCTTGGCTTTTCAAATCGTAGATGATATTTTAGATATCAAAGGCGATGAACAAACCTTAGGCAAACCCGCCATGAATGATTTTAAAGAAGGTAAAACTACCCTTGCTTATATGTATTTATATGAAAAATTAAATCCACAAGATCAAGAAATACTTAAGTCTTATTACAAGAAAGATTTAAATATAGATGAACTTGCTTGGATTAAAAATAAAATGCAAGAGCATGAAATTTTTAATCAAATTGGTCAAGAATTAAACACCTATGCAAATAATTCCTTAAAAGCCATAGAAAAATACAATATAAAAGATTTAGAAGATATTATTAAAAGTATGATAGAAAGGGAATTTTAATGCATTATTATTGTATCAGTTTTACGCACAAAAATACAGATATTGCTACTAGAGAAAAACTTTCCTTTTCTAATGAAGATAAAAAAAGAGAATTATTAAGATTAATCCATACTAATAATAAAATTCTAGAAAGTTTAGTGCTTAGCACTTGCAATAGAGTTGAAATTTTTCTTTTTATCGGAGAAATTGAAAGTATCAATGAACATATTTTAAAAACACTTAGTTTACTTTGTGGGGTTGATAAAGAAAATTTAAGCACAAAAGCTGATTTTTATGAAGATAGTGGGGCTATCCATCATTTATTTTCTGTGGCAAGCTCACTTGATAGTTTAGTTATTGGAGAAACACAAATTGCTGGACAATTAAAAGATGCTTATAAATTTGCTCTACAAGAACAAAGATGTGGTGTGCATTTAACTAGAGCAGTCCATTATGCTTTTAAATGTGCAGCAAATATTAGAAATCAAACTGAAATTTCCAAAAATCCTATTTCAGTTGCTTCAGTAGCAGTAGCAAAAGCCAAAGAGCTTATAAATTTAGAAAATAAAACTGCAGTTGTAGTAGGTGCAGGGGAAATGAGCGAGTTAGCCTGTAAACATTTATTAAATGCTAAAGCTAAAGTGTTGATTTTAAATCGAGATATACAAAATGCCCAAAAACTTTGTGAGGATTTAGGTGAAAATGCAAATTGCGAAAATATCGCAAATTTAAAAGAAGCATTAAATAAATATGAGATATTTTTTAGCGCCACAAATGCTCCACATGCTATCATAACTAATGACATATTAGAAGAAAAAGATTATAAAAGATATTTTTTTGATATAGCAGTGCCTAGGGATATTGATATAAAAGCAAATGAAAAAAATATAGTTTATGCTGTTGATGATTTAGAGGAAGTTGTAAGAAAAAATTTAACACTAAGAGAACATCAAGCCCAGATTGCTTATTCTATAGTAGGCACTATGACAAATGAGTTTTTTCAACATCTAAGCAAACTAGCAACCTTACCTTTGGTTAAGCAATTACGCTTGCAAGCTGATGAAATCGCTAAAGAACAATTACAAAAGGCCATAGATAAAGGATATTTAAAACACTCAAATCATGAAGAAGCAAGAAAGCTTATAAGACAGGTGATGAATGCATTTTTACATCATCCTAGTGTAAATTTAAAAAAACTAAGTGGAACTATGCAAAATGACTCTGTTGTAAATGCCATGCGTTATGTGTTTGATTTAAAAAATGAAAGCATGGAAGGTTTAAACTTCTATAAATGTGAATTTAATTTGGAGAATAATCATGAAATTTAGTAAATTTTATGCCATAAGCACAAAAGAAAATCCAAAAGATGCTACCCTGCCAAGTCATATATTTTTAGTTAAGGGTGCTTTTGTAGAACAAATTGGAAGTGGTTTGTATAATTTTTTACCTTTAGGAAAAAGAGTTTTAGATAAGATTAAAAATATCATCAAAGAAGAAATGGATAAAGCGGGAGCTTTAGAAGTAAATTTAAGCTTTAATACCCCAGCTGAACTTTGGAAAGAAAGTGGGAGATTTAATGTTTTTGGTAAAGAGCTTTTACGCTTTAAAGATAGAAAAGAAAATGATTTTGTCTTAGGACCAACTCATGAAGAAGCCATAGTAGCTTTGGTTAGAAATAAAGTAAATTCTTACAAGCAACTTCCTTTGCATTTATATCAAATAGGACTTAAATTTAGAGATGAAGCTAGACCTAGATTTGGGCTTTTAAGATGTAGAGAATTTTTAATGAAAGATGGCTATAGTTTTCATAGCAATGAAGCTGATTTAGATAAAGAATTTAATCTTATGCATGAAACTTATAGTAAAATTCTTACAAGATTAGGGCTTGATTTTAGAGCTGTTGAAGCTGATAGCGGGGCTATTGGCGGAAGTGGTTCAAAAGAATTTATGGTTTTGGCTAAAAATGGCGAAGATGATATATTATTATGTGAGCATTGTGATTATGCTGCAAATATCGAAGCAGCAAAAAGAGCTAAAAAAAGTTGCGAAGATGAAAGACCAGAAGCTGACTTTGCTACACAATTTCACACTCCAAATGTAAAAACTATAGAAGAATTAGCAGAATTTTTTAAAATTAATCCTTACTATACTGTTAAAGCTATTGCTAAAAAAGCTATTTATGAAAATGAAGAAAAAATTGTAGTATTTTTTATACGCGGCGATGATGAACTGCAAGAAGTTAAAGCACTAAATGCAGCAAATGCATTAGAATTAGCCGATGTAAGTGAAGAAGAATTAGAAAAAGCAGGTTTAGTACCAGGGTTTATTGGTTTTGTAGGATTAAATGGAGTTGATTTTTATATTGATCATGAGCTTGAAAATGAAACAAACATGATTATTGGAGCAAATAAAAAAGATTATCATTTAGTCGGAATCAATGTTGTAAATTTAAATAAAGAACGCTTTAAAGATCTTACCGCAGTTAAAGAGTATGATCTTTGTCCAAAATGTCAGCACAGGCTTAAGCAAAGCAAAGGTATTGAAGTAGGACATATTTTTAAACTTGGAAATAAATACTCAAAAGCAATGAATGCAAGCTATTTAGATGAAAATGGTAAAGCTCAATTTTTCACTATGGGTTGTTATGGTATGGGGGTGAGCCGTTTAGTAGCTGTCGCCATAGAAGCAAGCCATGATGAAAAAGGTTGTATTTGGAATAAAACTCTAGCTCCTTTTGTTTTAGATATTATCGTTTCTAATATAAAAGATACAAAAGCTATGGAATTTGCTGAGCAAATTTATACTCATTTTAAAGATAAAGAAATTTTGTTTGATGATAGAAATGAGCGTTTTGGTGTAAAGATTAATGATTTTGAATTAATGGGCTTTCCTTATGCTTTAGTTATAGGTAAGGGCTTAGAAAGCGATGAAGTAGAGTTAATCCATAGAAATACCTTAGAAAAACAAGTTTTAAAAACCCAAGAAGTAATTTCACACTTAGAGAAAATTTTATGATAGCAAAAACAAATTTAAGTGCTTTTTTGATTTTAGAGTTGATTGCTAGTATTTTATTTATAGTTTTTTTTGGTTTTTTAAATTTTTTTATGATAGTTTTTGCAAGTATGTTTTTAGGAGCAATGTTTTTAGCAAAGACTTGGACAAATCTCATAACTATGCAAAATGCCAATACTAATTTATTTGGTATAATTAAATTATTTTCCTTAACTATAGTTGGAATTTTACTTTTAATACCAGGAATTTTAAGCACATTTTTGGGAATTTTACTCTTATTTTTTATGATGATATTAAAATTATTTACAAAACAAAAAAGAAAATATCATCAAACAAACAACGAAGAAGAAATCATAGATGTAGAAATCATACAGGAGCATAAAAAATGCAATTAATCATCGCAACAAGAAAAAGCCAACTTGCATTATGGCAAAGTGAATATATAAAAAATAAATTATTACAAACACATTCTGATTTAGAAATTTTTTTAGAGGGTTTTAAAACTAAAGGTGATGTTTTACTTGATTCTCCTTTAGCTAAAATAGGCGGAAAAGGACTTTTTACAAAAGAACTTGAAGAAAGTATGTTAAGAGGTGATTCACACTTAGCTGTACATAGCTTAAAAGATGTGCCAAGCTTCTTTCCTGATGGCTTAGTTTTAGCTGCTATTTCAAAAAGAGAAGTGGTAAATGATGCTTTTTTAAGTGAGTATTATGAAAGCTTAAATGCTCTTCCAAAAGGTGCAAAAGTAGGCACTACAAGTCTTAGAAGAAGAATGCAGCTTTTAGCGTTAAGACCTGATTTAAATATCATTTCTCTAAGAGGCAATATCAACTCACGCTTAGAAAAACTTAAAGCTAAGGAATTTGATGCTATTATTTTAGCTCTAGCTGGCATTAAACGCTTGGATTTAGATAAAGAAATAAAATACATTAGGGCTTTTGAACTTGATGAGATGATACCTGCAGCTTCTCAAGGAGCTTTAGGTATAGAAAGCATTGATGATAAACAAATTTTAAAATACCTTGAATGCTTAAACGATAAAAATGCCTTTGTAGAAACTTATATCGAAAGAGATTTTATAAAAACCCTAGAAGGTGGTTGTCAAGTACCTATAGGAATTAATGCAAAAATCATTGATGAAAAAATAGAAATTCGCGCCATAGTGGGCTTACCTGATGCAAGTAAAATTTTAAAAGAAAAAAGAGTAATTGATAAGCAAAATTACTCAAATGTAGGCGAGCTTTTAGCCAAAGAAATGATAGCAAAAGGTGCAAAAGAAATTTTAAAAGAAGCAGAGAGTATGATATAAATGCAAAAATTCATAGAGCTTTTAGAAAAAAATAATTTATTAAAAACCATCCATGAGCCAGTAGATGTAGAACTTGAAATGGCGCATTTAGCTTATATAGAAGTTAAAAAAGAAGACTCTAAAGCCTTGCTTTTTACTAATGCAGTAAAAAATGGTAAAAAATACGATTATCCTGTATTATTAAATACTTTTTGCAGCAAAGAAGCTTTAAATTTAGCATTTGGAAAAGATTATGAAGATGTAGCTAAAGAAATTAGCTCTTTACTTAAAATGCACATACCGCAAAGCTTTGGTGCGAAATTAAATTTTTTCAAAACCTTGCTTGATTTAAAAAATATCCCACCAAAACGTATCAAAAAAGATGGAGAATTTAACTACAAAAGCTTAAATTCTTTATATGAAATACCTATTTTAAAAACTTGGGAAAAAGACGCTGCACCTTTTATCACTATGGGGCAAGTTTATACTCAAAGCATAGATGGAAAACAAAATAATCTTGGAATGTATCGCTTGCAAGTAGTTGATGAAAAAACCTTGCTTATGCATTGGCAAATTCACAAAGACGCGAGCCACTTTTTCCATGAGTATAAAAAAGCAAATCAAAAAATGCCAGTAAGTATAGCCATAGGTGGAGATCCTTTATATATTTGGTGTGCTCAAGCGCCTTTACCAAAAGGTATTTTTGAACTTTTACTTTATGGTTTTATTAAGAAAAAACCTGCTATTTTGGCAAAATGCAAAAGCAATCACCTCTATGTGCCTTATGATAGTGATTTTGTGATTGAAGGTTTTGTAGATCCAAATGAATTTGCACCCGAGGGGCCTTTTGGAGATCATACAGGCTTTTATACTCCTGTTGAACTTTGTCCTGTCTTAAAAGTAGAAAAAATCTTTGCTAAAAAAAATGCGATTTATCAAGCTACGGTTGTAGGAAAACCGCCTTTAGAAGATAAATACATGGGGCTTGGCACAGAAAGAGTTTTTCTACCTTTACTTCAAACTAACGCACCTGATTTGATAGATTATAACATGCCCGAAAATGGAGTTTTTCATAATTTAATCTTAGCCAAAATAGAAGCAAAATATCCAGCTCATGCAAAACAAGTAATGCATACTTTTTGGGGAGTAGGGCAAATGAGTTTTGTAAAACATGCTATTTTTGTCGATGAAAATGCACCTTGCTTGCAAGATTATGACAAGCTCATACCTTATATACTTAATCGCTTTGATGAAGAAAAATTACTTATTAGTGAAGGAATTTGCGATCAACTCGATCATGCTTCAAGCACTTATTGTTACGGTGGTAAAGCAGGACTTGATGCGTGTGGTGATGAGAAAAAAGTTGAACTTGAAATTCTAAGTGATGAAGCTTTGTTTTCACTTTTTAAAGAAAAAGATCAAAATATTTTAAAATTAAAACAATTTTACACCCAAACCTTTGCTCCAATTTGTGTGATCTTAATTGATAAAAAAGAAAAAATTGCTCAAATTTTTGAAAAACTACAAATTTATAAAAAACATTTTAGAATTTTAGTTTTTTTAGATTCAGATGCTATTTTAGAAAATCCTTATATGTTAATTTGGCGTGTGGTAAATAATATCGATGCAAAAAGAGATATATTTATCAAAAAAGATTATGTTGCAATTGATGCGACAAATAAAGGATCATTAGAAGATTATCATAAAGAATGGCCTTTAATGACAAATTGTTCTAAAGAAGTTATAGATAGACTTATTGCAAAAAAATTACTTGTAAATGATGAAAAATTCTTCAAAAAGTTTGAAATTTTTTAATTTTAAACTTTTTGAGAACACTTTTTGCTTATTAAATATATATATTTTTAATTTAAATATTAAGTTTTTTAAAATTGTGTCGATAGTGTGTTTTAGAGTCTTTCAAAAAGGAGTTTAAAATGGACATTAGCAATATTCAAAGAGATACAAACATAACTCATTTTAACACAAAAAGTGTTGAAAAGCCATCTCAAGAGAATAAGCAACAAGTTGATTTAAATGATCAAGATGAGAATTTAAATGAAAAATTAAAAAACGCAACAGAAAAACTTAATAGACAAATGGAAACATTGGAAACAAATGTGCGTTTTGCGTATAATGATAAAATAAACGAAATGTATGTAAATGTCACCGAAAAAGACACAGGTAGGTTAATACGCAAAATTCCTAGTGAAGAAGTTATGAAATTAATAGAACATTTTAAAGGTGTTATCGGCACCATTTTTGATAAGGAGAGTTAATCATGGCAGTAGGTAGTTTAGGAAGTTTAGGTATAGGTTCAGGAGTTTTAACAAGCGATACACTTAATAAGCTTAAAGAAGCAGAAATGAATGCTCACTTAAAGCTTTATAACACGCAACTTGAAACTAACACTTCAAGACAAAAAGACTTAGCAGAGCTTGAAGCTAAACTACTTGCTTTTCAAACTGCTGTAAATAGTCTTGGCGATACTTCTCAATTTAACAAAAAGAAAGTTTCTCCTAGTGTAAGTGGCGATAGCGCTGCTGCTAGCTTGGTTGTAGGCTCTTTATCTAATCTTTCAAATATGAAAGTCATAGTCGATCAACTTGCTCAAAAAGATGTTTATCAAAGCAATGGCTTCCAAGATAAAACTGCCTCTGTAATGAAAAGTCTTGGTATAGAAGGAACAGATGGTAAAGCTTCTTTTACTATTACCCAAGATGGAAAAGATTATAAAATAGAAATTGATCAAAGCACAACCGTAGCTCAACTTGCTGAAAAAATTAATTCCGCCACAGGTGGTAAAATAGAAGCTAAGCTAGTAAATACCGGAGATAGAGACAATCCATACCGCTTAGTAGTACAAAGCACTGAAACAGGAACTAAAAACAATATCTCTTTTTCAGGCGATGATAAGCTTTTAAAGGCTATGGGTTGGGAGCTTGATAAAAATAGCATTAGTGCGGGTGGTTTATATGGTTTTAGACCAACAGGCACTGAAAATAAAGATAAAGATAAAATAAGTGGAAAATTTAGTGGAAATCTTGATGAAAAACTGCTTGGTGCAGGAGAAAGCACTTCTTTTACTTTTGTTATAAAAAATGGTGAAAGATATGATAGATTTACTATAAATATTGATGAAAATACTACTTATAAAAGCTTAGCAGAAGATTTAAAAAAACAAACTAATGGAAAAGTGGAATTAAGCTTTGGTGAAGATAAAACATCGTTTACTTTTAGAGCTACTAATGGCGGTGAGTTAAGTCTTTTTGATGGTGGTTATGCAACTGATGCTGATGGTAATATAGACCAAGCAAATTATTCTAGAGATGATAAAGCTACTTCACTATTAAGTAGTAAATTTGGCATTACTCTAGATACAAGCACACCACAAGGCTACAATGTGGCTTCAAACAATGAAAATCATATCCAAAAAGGTATGGATGCTATCTTTAGTGTAGATGGTGTTAAAATGACTAGACCAACTAATACCATCACAGATATAGGACCTGATATTACCCTAGAGCTTAAACAAAAGGGTGAAATTAGTTTCAATGTTACTCAAGATACTGAAGCCATAGCACAATCTTTGGAAAGTTTAGCTACTGCTTATAATGATTTGATGATCAATCTTAATGCAGCGACAAAATACGATCCTGATGCAGGGACAAAAGGAAATTTCGTAGGTGTAAGCTCGATTTATAATATAAAATCACAAATTAACAATATTTTACTTCAAACTATCACAGTAGATGGAACAATCACAGTTGGAGATAGTGATACTTCAGATGGTGTTAAAGTCTCTTCAAAAGTAAGCTTATCTTTAGCTGATTATGGTTTGACTTTAAATGATGGGGTTTTAACCTTTGACTCTGGAAAATTTAATGCTAAATTTAACGAAGATCCTGAAATGGCTGAGAAATTTTTCGTAGGACACAATGGCTTTGAAGACATTGATTTGGTAGGAGATAAAATTAGCAAATTTGATGAAGGTGAAATAAAATTTGAACAAGGTAAATTTACCATTACATACAATGATGAAACTATAGATTTAGGTAAAACTGCCAATGGAGATCCTTTTACTTTAACTGGCAACACAGATGTGGAAAAAGCCCAAAATTTAGTTGATCATATAAATAGTTTTGGCTTAGAAGGTTTAGAAGCTAGTTTTCAAATTATCAACCAAGGCAGCAATGATCAACAAATTCAATTTAAAATCAAAGGAACATCAGGAAGTAACCTAGAAATTCAAGGTGATAAAGACTTTTTGAAAAAATTTGGCTTAAGTCCAAAAACTATATATTCAGTTTATAAAGAAGAAACTGGAACCTTTGGGGTATTAAAAAACACTATGGGCGAGATGATGAGCTCTGATGGTTCTTTTGGGGGTTATAAAGACTCTTTAACTAAAGAATCAAAAAATCTAAACGAAACTATAGAAAATACTAAAAAATCCATAGAAAGCAGATATGACACAATGTGGTCAAGATGGGCTGCATATGATGGTATAATTGCAAAATTAAATAACCAAGCAAGTGTTATTACAAATATGATTAATGCAGCAAATAATCAAAATTCTTAAAAAATAGAGAGGATTTAAATGCTAAATAGTGCAGTATATAATGCGTATTCACAAAATCAAACTGGTGTAGAATCCCAAGAAAAACTTATAGAGATGTTATATAGTGGGATTTTACGCTTTGCAAGTAGGATAAAAATAGCTATTCAAAATGGAAATATAGAAGAAAGAGTGTATTATGTAAAAAGAGCTAGTGCTATTTTTATAGAATTGTTAAATTGCCTTGATTATGAAAAAGGCGGAGAAATAGCACACTACTTAAGTGGCCTATACACTAGAGAATTACAACTTCTTTCTTTAGCAAATATAGAAAATAGTGAAGCAAGAGTAGATGAAGTTATCAATGTAGTCAAAGGCTTGTTAGAGGCTTGGAGAGAAGTTCATCAAAAATGAGTGAAAAAAAATGGATAGATGAGTTTAAACTAGCTGTATATACTGAAGATGTGGAAAAAATAGTTAAACTCATAGAAAAACCTGACTTTAAAGATTGTCCCAATGAGGCTTTGGCTCTTACTAATGAGGCAATAGCTTTTATGAAAAAAAAGCAAGATGAAGTAGCAAAAAATTTACAAAAACTCAAAAAAGCATCTGCTTATATGAAATAAAACATGGCGATAAGCCGAGTTCTGTCAAGAGCGATCATTTATCTAGACTTGTTTTTGCAAACAAGTTCAAGCGAAGGGTTATAATATAAGACTAAAACCACCCCTTCTTGCTGCGGATTGGGTTTACATAGCTAGCTTTGTTACCAAAGCTACTGGTAGGCTCTTACTCTACCGTTTCACCTTTTCCATATAATATGGTAGTTTTCTTTCTGTTGCACTTTCCCTTAGGTTACCCTAGCCATCCATTAGATGGAATCCTTGTCTTATTGCAGCTCGGACTTTCCTCTTCAAAAGAAGCGATCGCTTGCCATGTTTAGATAAATTTTATCAAAAAAATCATTTTTATACTAGAGTAAAAATAAGATTTAATGTAATTTTTAATTCATTTTCATATTTTACAAGCTCTAAATTTTTGACTTTTATATAAGGATCTAGTTCTTGCAAAAATTGCATTAAGAAATAAAAATCACCATTAAAACTCAATCTTAAATCATAATAAGTAAAATACTGATCTTGACTTTCATGACTTTGGATTTGTAAAAACCTTATTTTAGTGAGATTTTTTTCTATATTTTTTAAAACACTTTGATAATCTTTGCTTTCTTCTAAGGATATTTCATTATCAAAAGATTGCAATTTTTCATCTTTAAAATCAGAAATCAATTCTTGTTTTTGCTTATATTTTGCTTGTAAAATAAATAACTCATCTTTTGATAATTTCATTTGTTTTTCGAAATACTCAAAAATACTCATATAGATTATAAAAAAACCAAATACAAAAGCCATTATCAAAGTCAATATAAATTCGCGTTTAGATAATCTCGTAAAGATATTTTCTAAATTTTCATAAAGATTTTTCAAAAACAAGAGTAATTTTTTCATCGTTAATCTCTTTACTTTTTAACACGAAATGATATTTTTTAAAATCATCATAAAAATCATAATCTTTATTAAGCTTTATGATAAAATCATTATTTTTTATATATAAAGCTTCTATATAACTTTGATGAGAATTTAAGACTTTTAAAAAATTATAAAAATCCTTATAGCAGAGCGTATTTGCATAAAATTTTTGTAACAAATCAATTTTTTGTTCATTTTTTTCTTGTAATTTTTCAACTTCTTGATTTTGTTTTTGATTTATTTTTGCTTGCTCTAAGATATCATCTTGATTTTTGATTAAATTTTCATATTTTATTTTTTCTTTTTCATAAAATGATTTTTGCGTATATAAATACAAAGGATAAACTAAGGCTAGTAAAATCCCGCATGTAAAAGCTAATAAAATTTTAAAACTAAAAGATTTTAAATGATTTATTTTTGCTTTATTGGCAAAATTAATTTTAACTCGATCACATTTTTTTAATAATTTTTGATAGAAAATATTACTATTAAATTTATCAAAACTGCTAAGATTTTGAGTATCGTCTATACTTATGGTGTTTTTATATGTATTTTTTAATTTTTCATCATATATTTTACTATAAGTATTTAATGGCATAACTTTGCAATTTTGAAATTCACATCCCAAATACTCCACTAAAACTATGTATTTTTTCTTAAATAATAATGCAAGATTTTCACTATTTGTATCATTCCTAAAATACACTTCAAAGAGCAGGGGTTCTGGGATTACATAATCAACATCTAAAATATCTTCATATTTGCACAAAAATACATGAGTAAAAGATTTATCTTGAAAATACTTTAGCTCATATGAAAAATCATCTTTAAGACCAAGTTCCTCAAAGCTCTTTTTTAAGATTTCATCTTCACTAATAGGATTTGTAAGTTTTACATATAAAAGTTTTTCATAAGTAAGAAAATCTTTTTTGATGATTTTTTTACTCATCATAAAGGATTTTTTTGAGATTTTGCTCGTTTTTATGCCAATTTTTTTCTAATTGAACGAACAATTTTAGCATTACCTTTTTTTGCGCTAATTTTTCTATCTTCATCCTAGCTTCTTTACCTATACGCTTAATTGTAGCTCCATCTTTACCTAGTATCATTCCTTTATGAGAATTACTATCTGTAATGATGATGGCGTTAATATAATAAATTTGCTCTAGCTCTTTGATTTTTTCTATTTTTACTTCAGTGCTATAAGGAATTTCATCACTTAAATTTTCATATATGGCTTCTAAAATAAAATCTCTATAGATATCCTTTTCATTTGTGGTAGTAATAAACTCAGGATCAAAATAATACGGATGTTCAGGCAAATACTTAATCATCTCATCTAAGAGAATTTTTTTATAAAATTTTTGCTTAGCAGAATAGGGGATAATGGCGCTAAAATGTGAGTTAAACTGAGAATACTCGCTTAATTTTTTAAGTAAGACTTCTTTTTTTACCAAATCAACCTTATTGATTAATACAATATGCGGCACTTTAGGATTTAAACTTAAAAAATTTTCATAATCTTTAATATCATCATAAATACTAGCCACAAATAAAATCACATCACAATCTGCAATGCTTTTAATCGCCAAATCAATCATAAGCTGATTCATAGCTTTAGAGCTTGCATGTAAGCCTGGTGTATCTATAAAAATAAGCTGATGATTCTCATGCATTATAATTGCATTAATCTTTCTTCTTGTAGCATTTTGCTTATGAGAAACCATAGCCACTTTTTCTTCTAATAAAGAATTAAGGATAGAACTTTTTCCCGCATTAGTTCTACCTACTATGCTTATAAAGCCACTTTTCACAAGATATACCTAGCTAAATCTTTATTTTCTATGATATCTCCAAGTTTAACTTGCACTTTAAAATCATCTATTTTATAAACTTTTCCAGCATATTCATCTGCTTCAAAACTAATATCTTCCAAAAGTTTTTCCACCACCGTGTGTAAGCGTCTTGCACCAATATCTTGCATTTCTTCGTTAGCCTTGCTTGCTATTTTTGCTATTTCTCTAATAGCCTCATCTTCAAAAACAAGCTCTACATTTTCAGTTTTTAAAAGCTCAATGTATTGTGTTAGTAATGAATTTTTAGGTCTTGTTAAAATAGCATATAAAGCATCCTCATCTAGCGAATCAAGCTCAACCCTTAAAGGAAAACGCCCTTGAAGTTCAGGGATTAAATCACTTGGCTTGCTTAAATGAAAAGCACCTGCTGCGATAAATAAAATATGATCAGTTTTTAAAGGTCCAAATTTAGTTTGTATAGTACTACCTTCAACTATAGGAAGCAAATCCCTTTGCACTCCTTCTTTGCTTGGATCTTGGCGGTTTGAATTTGAGCTTGAAACTGCTACTTTATCTATCTCATCAATAAAAATAATCCCTTCATTTTCAGCTCTTCTTAAAGCCTCGCCTTTAATACTTTCCATATCAAGAATTTTTTCACTTGCTTCTTGAGCTAGAGCTATTCTTGCATCTTTTACTTTCATTTCTTTTTTAACTTTTTTATTACCCACGCCAATAACTTTTACTATATCTTGCATAGCACCCATTTCAGGTGGTAAATTTGGATTAGTATCAAACACGCTTTGTGAAATTTCAACCTCTATTGTGCTATCATCTAAATCACCAGCTTTTAATTTCACGCGCATTTTTTCTAAAGAATTTTGATACTCTTCTTGTTTTTCTTCACTAACACCTTTTGGTAAAGGTGGTAAAAGTTTTTCTAAAATTTTATTTTCTATAAATTCATTAATTTTGTCTTTATTTTTTTCTTTTTCTTCGTTTTTTACTAAATTTAAAGCAGCATTAGCTAAATCTCTAACCATGCTTTCTACATCACGTCCAACAAAACCAACTTCGGTATATTTACTTGCTTCAACTTTTACAAAAGGAAGTCCCATCATCTTAGCAAGGCGTCTTGCAATCTCTGTTTTACCAACCCCAGTTGATCCTATCATTAAAATATTTTTTGGCATGATATCATCTTGAAGTTCAGGGCTAAGCTGCATTCTTCTATAACGATTTCTTAAAGCAATTGCTATGATTTTTTTGGCATTTTTTTGTCCAATTACATAATCATCTAAAAATTTTACAATCTCTTTTGGAGTTAAATTCATTTATCATCCTCAATTACATAAGTTTTAATATTTGTATTAGTATAAATGCAAATTTCACCAGCTATTTGCAAGCTTTCTTTGACTAATTCTTCTTCATCTAAATTTGAATGTTTGGCTAAAGCTCTTGCAGCAGAAAGTGCATAATTACCCCCACTACCAATAGCAGCTATAGCACCATCTTCAGGCTCAACTACATCTCCAGTTCCTGAAAGTAAAAATATATGATCTCTATCTAATACCAACATCATTGCTTCAAGTTTTCTTAGGTATTTATCCTTACGCCATTCTTTTGAAAAATCTATTGCAGCTTTTAATAAATCACCCTTAGAACTAGAAAGTAGTTTTTCAAACATATCAAAAAGATTAAAAGCATCAGCGGTGCTTCCTGCAAAACCTGCTAATACTTTTCCATTGTTTAATTTTCTAATTTTAACTGCATTGTTTTTTAAAACAGTGTTTCCAAAACTTACTTGTCCATCTCCACCAATTACAGATTTATTTTTACCTTTATAAGCTAAAATTGTAGTTGCGTGAAACATTATTCTCCTTTAACTTCTAGCTTAAATACAGCGTGAATTGCATGGCCTAATTTTGCTGAAATTTCATGCACACCAAGCTCTTTTATAGTATCACATTCTAAGCTTTTTTTATCAAGCTCTATACCTTTTTGATCTTTTAATGCATGTGCGATTTCATCTTTAGTAACCCCACCAAACAAGCTTCCATTAGCTCCTACAGGCTTAGCTATACAAATAGTGATTTTAGATAATTCCTCTTTTAATTTTTCCAAATTTGCAAGTTCAAATCTTAAATTCTCAGCCTTTTTCTTTTGCTCTGCTTCATATTGTTTTAAAACTTCATGTGTAGCAGCTTTGGCAAAACCTTTGGCAATTAAAAAATTTTGTCCATATCCATCTTTTACTTCTTTAACTTCTCCTGCTTTTCCTAAGCTTTTTACATCTTTAATTAATAATACTTTCATTGTTTTCCTTTTTAAAATTTTCTTCCATTTTTACCTGCGATGATAAATCTCAAAGCATTTAATCTTATAAAGCCTGCTGCATCTTTTTGATCATACACAGCATCTTCTTCAAAAGTACAATAAGCCTCGCTAAATAAGCTATCATTCGCACTTTCTCTGCCTATTACCATTACATTACCTTTATATAATTCAAGTTTAACTTTACCATTTACATATTTTTGTGACTCATCAATTAAAGCTTGAAGCATTAATCTTTCAGGCGAGAACCAATAGCCATTGTAAATTAAACTTGCATATTTTGGCATTAATTCATCTTTTAAATGTGCTGCTTCTCTATCAAGAGTGATACTTTCTATAGCACGGTGTGCTTTTAAAAGTATGCTTCCACCCGGAGTTTCATAACAACCTCTACTTTTCATACCCACATAGCGATTTTCAACAATATCAAGACGACCTATACCATGTTTTGCACCAAGCTCATTAAGTTTTGCCAAAAGTTGTGCGGGAGACATTTTTTCTCCATTAATAGCACATAAATCGCCTTTACTAAACTCAAGCTCTATCACTTCGCTTTCATTTGGAGTTTCTTTTAAATCTTTCACCCAACGCCACATATCCGCTTCAGGTTTAGCAGCAGGATCTTCAAGTACTAAACCCTCATAAGAAATATGCAATAAATTTGCATCCATAGAATAAGGTGACTTACCTGGCTTTTTAGCTATATCAATACCATGTTTTTGCGCATAAGCTAAAAGTTTTTCACGGCTATTTAAATCCCATTCTCTCCAAGGAGCAATAATGGCTAAATTTGGATTTAGCGCCAAAGCACCTAATTCAAAACGCACTTGATCATTTCCTTTACCTGTTGCTCCATGACTAATAGCATCTGCATTAGTTTTATTTGCTATTTCTACTAAAGCTTTTGCTATCAAAGGTCTTGCTATACTTGTACCTAGTAAATATTCTCCTTCATAAATAGCATTTGCTCTAAACATAGGAAACACATAATCTTTTACAAATTCATCTTTTAAATCTTGAATAAAAATATTTTCTTCTTTTACACCCAAAGAAAGCGCTTTTTTTCTAGCAGGTTCAAGCTCTTCGCCTTGTCCAATATCTGCTGTGAAAGTTACTACTTCACATTTATACTCATCTTGTAGCCATTTTAAAATTATACTTGTATCAAGTCCGCCAGAATATGCTAAAACTACTTTTTTAATATCTTTTTTCATTGTCTTTCCTCTTTGTAAAAAAATGATTGTAAAATTTAACGAATTTAGCTTAATATAATGTAAAATATTTAGACATTTTATAACATTTTCTTGTATTTTTTGATAAAATATTTTTATGAGAATAGATAAATTTTTAAATGTAGTTAATATTACTAAGCGTCGTGCTATTTCAGAAGATATGTGTAAAAGTGGTGTAGTAAGCATAAACAATCAAGTAGTTAAAGCTAGTAAAGAAGTAAAAATTGGCGATGAAATAAGCATTAAATTTATAGAATATACCAATACCTATAAAGTCTTAGATATACCAACAACCAAAAGCATACCAAAAGCTATGCAAGAAAAATATGTGGTAAAAATCCAATGAAAGAAATGATTTTAAGCCAAAATGAGCTTTATAAGCTTTGTGAAATTTTACCTAAAAATGGAGTTATTTTACTTCAAGGGGATTTAGCAAGCGGTAAAACTACTTTAGTGCAAAATTATGCTCAATTTCTTGGAGTAGAAAAAACGCTTAATTCTCCTACATTTTCTATCATGCAAGAGTATGATTTTCAACAAGATAAAATGTATCATTATGATATTTATCAAGAAGGTTTTGATGGACTTTTAAAAAATGGCTTGATTGAAAATTTTTTTGAAGAAGGTTTGCATTTGGTAGAGTGGGGTGATGAAAAATTAAAAAAATATTTAGATAAATATCAAATTTTTAATATAATTTTACAAATCATTCCTTATGAAAATAAAAGAAAGTATATAATACATGAGTAAGCTAGAAGCTAGAAATTTAGAAAAAATCATTAAAAAAACAAAAATCATACACGATGTTTCGCTAGAAGTGCAAAGTGGAGAAGTTGTAGGACTTTTAGGGCCTAATGGAGCAGGAAAAACTACGAGTTTTTATATGATATGTGGGCTTATTTTACCAACAAGCGGACAGGTGTTTTTAGACTCACAAGATATCACAAAAGAACCGCTTAATAAAAGAGCAAAGCTTGGCATTGGGTATTTGCCTCAAGAAAGTAGTGTTTTTAAAGACTTAAGCGTAGAAGAAAATTTACTTTTAGCCGCCCAAGTAATATATAAGGATAAAAATTTATTAGAACAAAAGATAGAACAAATGCTAGAATTACTTAGCATAGAGCCTATTAGGCACAGAAAAGGTATGAGCTTAAGCGGGGGCGAAAGAAGGCGTTGTGAAATCGCAAGATCACTTATGTGTGATCCTAAATTTTTACTTCTTGATGAACCATTTGCTGGGGTTGATCCTATCGCAGTGAGTGAAATTCAAAGTTTGATTAATGATTTAAAAGCTATGAATATAGGTGTTTTAATCACTGATCATAATGTAAGAGAAACTTTAGCAATTTGCGATAGAGCTTATGTGATTAGAAGCGGAAGGTTGCTAGCTAGTGGTAATGCTAATGAAATTGCGCATAATGAAGATGTTAAAAAATATTATCTTGGAAGTGAGTTTAGACTTGAATAATGCTTAAACAAAAAACCTCTATAACACAAAAAGCAAAACTATCACAAACCTTAAGATCTTGGCTTCCTATATTGCAAGCTAATATTGAAGATCTAAAAGAAAGTTTAGATGAATTTGCTAAAGAAAATCCTTTTATAGAGATCAAAGAAAACTCAAGCATTACAAACAATCAAAACAAGTATTATCAAGAGTATTTTAGTAAAAATACCACTACGCAAATGATTGATGCAAAAAGCTTGGAAGTAAAAAATGTATATGAACTTTTAAGCGAGCAAATCATACC
This sequence comes from Campylobacter sp. CNRCH_2016_0050h, assembly GCF_025772605.1. Lineage (NCBI taxonomy): Bacteria > Pseudomonadati > Campylobacterota > Epsilonproteobacteria > Campylobacterales > Campylobacteraceae > Campylobacter > Campylobacter sp. CNRCH_2016_0050h. The sequence goes on from NZ_JAKMSK010000008.1 coordinate 40,058, forward strand.
ACCATTTTTTCCTACTAAAAAATCCCAAACCATTGCTGAAAAAATCATAGAATGTTTAAATCATGAAGGTTATTTTGAATATGATGAAGAAATTTTAGGTGAATTTGATCCTTTAGAAGTAGAAAAAATCAGACAAAGATTTAAGTATCTTGAGCCTATTGGAGTAGGTGCAAAAGACAATCAAGAAGCTTTTATTTTTGCACTAGAACATTTTGACTTAGATGATGAGCTTTATGAGTTTTGCAAAATGTTAATTTTAAATTTAGAAAATGCAAAAGATTTTATCAAAGATCCTTTGTATAAAAAGGCTATAGCTATAATTAAAAAAATCTCCATTCCACCTTTTTTGGAGTATTTTGAAGAGAGCATGGAAATCATTCCTGATATATTTATTTATCAAGAAAATGGTGAAATTAAAATTAAAATTAATGATGATTATTATCCTGAAATTGCTTTTGAAGCAGATGGTTTAGATCATGAGTTTTTAAGTGCTTATTTAAAAGATGCAAAAAATTTAATCGATGCACTAGCTATGCGTAAAGCTACCCTTTATAAACTAGGGCTTATGATTATAGAATATCAATATGATTTTTTCATGGGTGGGGACATCAAACCTATGCAGCTTAAAGATTTAGCACAAGATCTTGAAAGAAATGCTTCTACTATTTCAAGGGCAATTGCAAACAAATACTTAAGTTGTGATAGAGGTTTAATACCTTTAAAATCTTTCTTTACCACCGCAGTTGATGATGGCGAAACTTCTAATGCTACAATCAAAGATTTTCTTAGTAATTTAATTAAAAAAGAAAATCCTAAAAAACCTTTGAGTGATTTGAAAATTCTTGAACTCACTCAAAAAGAATTCCCAAGTGTGCAACTAGGGCGTAGGACTATCACTAAATATCGTATGCAACTTGGTATAGGAAGCTCAAGTGAGCGTAAAAAATTATATGAATTGATGTAGGAAAAGATGAATTTAGAAAGTATTTTTGAAAAAACCATAAAACAAAATGTGCGTTTAGTAGCAGCTAGCAAGTATGTTCAAAATGAACAAATTCGAGAGCTTTTTAAGCAAGATGTTATAGAGTTTGGAGAAAATCAAGTCCAAGCTTTAGCTTTAAAAAAAGAAAAACTTCAAGATTTAGAAATCAAATGGCATTTTATAGGCAATCTTCAAAGTAACAAAATCAATCTTTTAATCAAACAAAACCCATTACTTTGGCAATCTTGCAATGGCTTAAAAATCGCCAAAGCCGTAGATAAAAGACTTGATTATAAATTAGATACTTTATTAGAAATCAATACTGCCAATGAAAGTTCTAAAAGTGGCATAGAGCAAAATAAGGCCATAGAAGAGTATTTACAAATACAAGAAGAGTGTAAAAATTTAAACCTTACAGGCATTATGTGTATAGGCTCTATGGATGAGGAAAAAGTTCAAGAAAGCTTTGAGCAAACTTTTAAAATCTATGAAATTTTACAAAAACACGGGGCAAAAATTTGCTCTATGGGTATGAGTGGGGATTTTGAACTAGCTATAAAATGTGGTTCAAATATGGTGCGTTTGGGGAGTATTTTATTTAAATAAACCTCATTTGTTTTGCTTTTTCTATCATAAAATCTGCGCCATTTTCACTTTTTAATCCTTGCAAGGCTATAGATTTTTCTTCTAATGAGAAATTTTCTACTAAATTTAAAAATTGATGTTTTTCTTCTTGGGTTAAAATTTCACATAAATTACGCTCTTTTAAATACAAAGCATTAAAATATTGATGATTTTTAGCCGCATATGGATAAGGAATAAAAATACAAGGAAGTAAATTTGCACTAAGCTCAAAAAGACTACTTGCACCTGATCTTGATATAGCTAAATCTGCTTTAGAAATTTTATCCATAATGTTTTTATCAAAATCAAAAAGCTCTACTTTGACATTTAAATCCTCATAAGCTTTTTTACATCTTTCATAATCATTCTTACCGCATTGATGAATGATATTTATACCTTTTTCTTTAAAGTATAAAGCATTTTCTAAAGCAAGGTCATTAATAAATTTAGCCCCTTGAGAGCCACCAAGAAAAATAATATTTTTTAATTCTTTTCTCACTCTTGCTTTTTGAGAAAAAATCTCGCTAATAGGATAAGGACAAAAGAAAGTATTTGCTTTATCAATCTGATCGTCAAAAGCAGTAAAAAAAGCTTTAGAAAAAGGCTTTAAAAGTGAATTTAAACTTCCTATTTTTGAATTTTGCTCATGGATTAAAAGTGGGATATTTGCCATTAAAGCACCAAAAGCGCCTGGAGCACTGCTATATCCACCCACGCTAAAAACTGCTTTAATATTATGTTCTTTTAAAATTTGCTTTGTTTTTCTTGCAAGTTTTAAAATATGTAAAAATGATTGAACTTTAGCTAAGCCTTTTTTATTAACAACGCCTTGAGAGCTTAGAAAATATTTTTTATAAAAACCATTTTCATTTTCAAACCAAAGTCTATCTTGGCCATTTTCACTTCCTATGTAAATACATTCTATGCCTTGTTTTCTTGCACTTTGCAATAAACATCTAGCTATAGCCAAATGCCCTCCCGTGCCTCCACCTGTAATTGCTATCATTTGTCCTCTTTATTTAGTTTTTCTTCTAAAAATTTAATTCTTTCCTCTAGTTTTTGAATTCTCTCTTTTTGGCTTATTTGAAATTCTTTAATATAAGCAGGTATACCAATAGCTGTTAAATTTGGCTCAACATCTTTTAATACAACTGCATTTGAACCTATTTTTGCATTTTTACCTATGGTAATATTACCTAAAATTTTAGCCCCAGAGCCTATGATCACACCATCTTCTATAGTAGGATGTCTTTTGGTATTTTTATCTAAACTTGTACCACCTAAGGTTACTCCTTGATAGATAATCACATCATTACCAATTATAGCTGTTTCACCTACTACCACACCTATTGCATGATCTATAAATATCCTTCTACCTAGCGTAGCTCCAGGATGCAAATCAACCCCTGTTAAAAACTGAGAAATTCCACTAATCATTCTTGCTATGCGTTTATAATTTTTGATATAAAAAAAATGCGCAAAACGATAATTTACCACAGCCCAAACACCAGGATAGTTAAAAACTAATTCAATCCAAGATCTATATGCAGGATCTTTTTGTTTTGGCATAGAAAAATCTTCTTTGATTAGTTTAAAAATACTCATTTAGAACCTATACTTTTTAAGTATCCATTATCATTTAAAAATAAATAAATTTCACCCAAAATATGTTTTTTTTGATTTTCATTTACAAGTTTTGAAGCATAAATTTTTTCATTAATATTATCCATAATTGCATGCACATCATAATCAAGATCTTCTAAGGTATCTAAAATAGATTGAGCCTCTAGCACGCTTTCTACTTCAAAACCCTTTTCATTAATACTTATACAAGCTTCGGTTGGATGTGTAAAAAGATTATGCTTCATACCAAGCACTTCTTGATAAGCTCCCACTAGGAAAAATCCTAAAAAATAATCTTCAGCTTCTACATCAATATCATGTAAAAACAAAGGATTATCTTTAGAATAAGAAATTTCTCCATCGCTATCACAAGTTATATCCCATATACTTGCACTTCTAGTTGGCTTTTTATTGAGTCTATCAAGTGGCATGATAGGGAAATTTTGCTCTAAACCCCAAAAATCAGGTAAAGACTGAAATACTGAAAAATTCACTAAATATTTTTCTTGCACTTCATTTTGCAAACTCGATAAATCAGCTTGATCACCCACCAAAGAAATAGCTTTTCTCATAATCAAATGTACTAAAATTTCACTATTTGAGCGATCTTGTAAATCTACATAACCCAAATCAAACAAGGTTAAAATACTCTCCATATGATCAATGCTATCATGTAAATACTCAAGTGCATTAGAAGCTTTAATGTTTTTATACAAATCATAAAGTTCATCAATAAGTTTTGGGTTTTTATCTTTTAATAAAAGCTTGCTTTCTGTGTATTCTTGAGAAAAAAGCTCTAAAACAGGCGCTACTAAAACAGCATGATTAGCTGCTACAAAACGCCCACTTTCTATAAAAATATCAGGCTCTAAATCTTTTTTTTGTTCTGCAATACCTTTTAAAATAAACACAACATCGTTTGCATACTCACTTAAGGTGTAATTTCTGCTTGTTTCGTTTTTAAACTGAGAGTATTCTACCGCTAAACCTCCACCAAGATTAATAGCTTTTAAATTTTTTGCCCCCATTTTTCTAAGCTCGGTATAGATATTACCCGCTTCATTTAGAGCTTTTTTCAAAGGATGAATTTCAGTAATTTGTGAGCCTAAATGAAAATGTATCATAGTAAATTGCTCTAAAAGTTTATTAGCTTTTAAAAGATTTACCGCTTCAATAAGCTCAGTGGATGTTAAACCAAATTTTGAATTTATACCACCACTTTTTGCCCAAATTCCTACTCCAGCTGAATGCAAACGCACCCTTAAGCCTATATTTGGCTTTGGCTTAAAACGATTTTTAGCAATTTCAATCATTGCTTCAAGCTCATTAAGTCCTTCCATAGTTAAAGTGATATTATGACCCATTTCACACGCTATAAAGCCCATATTTATGAGTTCTTTATCTTTAAAGCCATTAACTGTTATAGGAGCACTTTCATTATTATAAGCCATAGCTAGTAAAAGCTCGGCCTTGCTTCCTGCCTCTAAGCCATAGTTGTATTCTTTACCTAGATTAACTAAATTTTTTACAAAACCTGGATATTGATTAACTTTTAAAGGATATACAGCGTTAAAAGAACCTTTATAGTTAAATTCTTTTTTTGCTTTAGCAAATTTATTATAAATTTGCTCAATTTGCTTATGGATTAAATGAGGAAAACGAAGCAACAATGGCCCCTTATAACCATCATCGCGCAAAGTATTTACTATATCTATAATGGCAGGTTTTTTACCATGATTTACACATACTTTGCCATTTTCAATGATAAAATTATTTGCACCCCAAATATTAATACCATAATCAATCATAACTCATTCTCCAAATTTGCTAATTTTATATTTTTAGTATCTTTATTTTCCAAATTTTTATAAAAAATCTCTTCTTTTTGCATTTCATCTTCACCTATACACAAAAAGATTTTAGCATTAGCATTATCTGCTTGGTTTAAATGCTTTGCAAGTTTTTTTGCTTCATAGCTTAAATATACCTTATGTTTTTTTCTTAAAGTATTTGCTAATTTAAAAATAGTATCTATATAAGCTTCATCCATAGCACAAAGATAAATTCCTTCTCTTGGTTTTACGCTTTGTTTTTGCTCTAAAATAGCCATAATCCTTTCTATACCCATAGCAAAACCCACACCATAGCCACTTTTACCATCTAAATATTCAATCAATCTATCATATCTTCCACCACCTGCCACAGCAGCTTTTGCACCGATTTCATCGCTAACAAACTCAAATGCACTTTTAGAATAATAATCAAGCCCACGCACTAATTTTTCATCACATTCAAATTCAACATCATTTTCTTTTAAAAGTTTTTGCAATTTTTCATAATCTTTCTTACAACATGGACATAAATTTTCACTTAGCTTTGGTGCATTTTCGATTAAACTTTGACAATGATCATTTTTGCAATCAAGCACTCTAATAGGATTTAAGTCTTTTCTCCTTAAGCAATCTTCGCAAAAACCTTCTTTAGAATTTAAAAAAGCTATGAGTTTTTCTTTATATACACCCATACATTCTTTACAGCCTAAAGAATTAATTTTCAAGCTTGTATGAATTTCTAAGCGTTTAAAAATTTCATTTAGCATTAAAATAATGCTCGCATCCTCATACACACTTGCTACACCAAAGCTTTCTACTCCAAATTGATGAAATTCACGCAATCTTCCTTTTTGTGGCCTTTCATAGCGAAACATAGAGCCATGGTAAAACCATCTTTTAACACTTTGAGCCTTGTCCATTTTAGCTTCTATGTATGATCTTACCACCCCAGCTGTCCCTTCAGGCCTTAAACACACTTCATTGCCTGCTTTATCAACAAATTCATACATTTCTTTGCCAACTATATCAGAGCTTTCTCCAACACTTCTTTTAAAAAGCTTAGTAAGTTCTAAATGCGGACAATTAATAAAAGTAAAACCATAGTTTTTAGCTACTTCTTCACAAGTTTTTACCACTTTTTCATAAAGAGTAGCTTGATCATCTTGTAAATCTTTCATTCCTTTTAAAGCATTAATCATCTATAAATTCCTTAATCTTTTCATGTAAAATTTCAATACTCAAAGAAGCATCTAATTTTAAAATTTTTATATCTATCTTAATTTTTAAAAACTCTAAAGTTTCTTCTAGGGCATTTTGTATATTTAAAAAATATTCAACCCCTCTTTTTTCAATACTATCTAGATCTTTTTTAGAAAGTCTTTGTGCGATAAGCTCTTTAGAGCCATGCAAAAACACAACCTTTTGTGGAAAAAGTCCACCTGTGGCGAAAGAATTTAACTCAAATAAAATATTTTGATCAAAATCACATCTTGCATAAGCCATATTAGAAATAAAACTACGATCTGAAATGATAAGTTTGTTTTTATTTTGTGCTAAATGCATGTCGATTAAATTTGCTCTATCTGCTAAAAAAAGCAAAAGCTCAGCCTTTTTAGAAAAATGTATTTTGCTTTCTAATAAAATTTTTCTCAAATGCACTCCAAGCTCACTTCCACCTGGTTCTTTAGTAAAAAATGCATTATGAAAATATTTTTTTAAAAGTTCTATCTGTGTGCTTTTACCCACACAATCAACCCCTTCAAAAGCTATATACAATCTCTCTCCTTTAATAAAGGTATAATTTCTTTTGGCACAAGCTTGCTCACATCACCATTATGGGCACAAATTGATCTTACTATGGAGCTTGAAATAAAAGAATTTTTTAAATTTGGCATAAGATATATAGTTTCAAAATCTTCCCAAAGCATGTGATTTGCATAGCCAAGTTGTAATTCATACTCAAAATCACTTACCGCTCTTAAGCCTCTTATAATGATATTTATTTGCAAATTTTTAGCAAGATCTACTAGTAAGTTATCAAAAGTTGTAATTTTAACATTTTTTAAGTCTTTTGTAGCAATTTTTACCATTTTTTCTCTATGCTCTAGACTAAACATAGGCTTTTTGCTTTCACTTTTAGCTATAGCAACTACCACCTCTTCAAACATCTTGCTAGCTCTAATGATAACATCTAAATGTCCATTAGTGATAGGATCAAATGTTCCTGGATACACACAACTAGCCATCACTGCCACCTTTGGTATAAATTATGCTCGATATTTGCTAAATCAAGCCATTTTCCTATGATAAATTCATATAATTTTTCCAAATTATCAATCTTAGCATAACTTGCCATTACAGGAGGAGCGATGATAACTCCATAGCTAGAAAGTTTAGCCATTTGTTCTAAATTTAAAGTAGAATAGGGCATTTCTCTTACTCCAAGTATGAGCTTTTTGCGTTCTTTTAAAGCCACTCCTGCAGCTCTTGTAAGTAAAGTATCATTTATACCGCAAGCAATTTTTGCTAAAGTGTTAATCGAGCAAGGTGTGATAAAAGTCGTTTCTATGCCAAAAGATCCGCTTGCTACGCATTGACTAATGTCTTCATTATCTAAAAAATTTACATGTTCAAGCTCAAATTTATCTTTTATGTGTTGCAAAAAGTCTATATTTTGCAAAAGGGAATTTTCTTTTATAAAGCTTATTTTTGCATTTTTACTCACAATAGCATAAATTTGTCCTTTTTCTTTTAAATGTTTTAACAATAAAAAGCCAAGCTCGCAAGAACTAGCTCCGCTAATACCTACTAAAATTTTTCTCATTTTAGCTCCACATAATTTTTACTAATAACTTTACCATGCACGACTTTTCCATCTTTATTTTTAAGGCGAATTCTTTGGTTTAAATTCCCACTTTGCAAGGCTTTTAATTCTATCATCATGCTTAAATCCCCATCTTTAATAATACCATAAACAGAATCATTTCTTTGTATAAGGGTTTTGGTTTTAAACATATTATATTTTAAAATCATATTTTCTCTTATATTGCTTTTGGCTATTAAATTTACGATTTCATCTTTTTTTAATACACCTTGAGGGGCTTTATCAAAAGGAATTTTTAAAATTTTAAAACTAGCAGGACTTAAATTTTCATTACGCGAAATAGGACGCGTAGTTTGCAAAACTTCTAATTTTGCCTTTAAAAAATACTTAAAAAATATATTTTTTTTAAACTGCTCTGGAGTTTTAAATTCAGCCTTTATAAAGCCATCGGCTCTATCAAAATTATGATTACCTAGCTTTAAAAAAATATATTGATTAAAATCAGCAGGCAAACTTGATTGAGTGTTAAGATCTAAAGAAATGATTTCTAACTGCGGATAATTTATTTTAAATTCTTTAATCAAAGCTAATTTTACTTCATCAAAATTCGAAGCAAAACTTAAAGTATAGAAAAATAAAACTAGAATGATTTGTTTAAAAAACAATACAGCAACCTCTTATATAAAATATATTAATTATATAATACATCAAAAAAGTTTGATTTTAGTTAAAAGAAGTGGAGCGGGAAACGAGATTCGAACTCGCGACCCCAACCTTGGCAAGGTTGTGCTCTACCCCTGAGCTATTCCCGCATTTTGAAAGTAGAGTATGATTTTATCAAAACTTTATTTTATTGTCAAGTTTTTAAAATTAAGGAATGTTTTTTGCTTGTAGTTATTAAATTTTAAAAGGAGCAACTCATGCAAGTAAATGATAAAAATAGTCCGCTAGCCCTAAACAATATGACAAAAATCAAAGAAAAAAACACATCTTCAGATGAATTTCAAGCTACACTTAATGCACTTAAAGACAAAGAGGAAAAAGAGTATAAAAAAGATAGCAACAATGCTTTTAGTAATACAGATTTAAATATAGGTTCGATTTCTAAAGATTATAGCGTATATGCTTGGGAGAAATTACGCCAAAGCAAATACCAAAAAAATGAAGAAAATATCTTAAACAATCTTTTTAAAACTTTAGATAAAGCAAGAAGTTAATCATTCAAAATAGGGTAGTGCAATACCCTATTAAATTTTTAAAACTTTAACTTCTTGATCTTTTACTAATTTTGTATCATCAATTTGCGTGATTAAAATATGCGTGTTTTCACATAAAGGTTTTAGCATACCTGAGCCAAATTTAGCTTCACTTGGTTTAAAATATCCATCGACTAATTTTCCAAAAGCAAAATCATTTCTTTGACCTTTGAAATTTAAATCTTTAGTCAATCTTGCTTTATCAAATTCCAAAAAATCTTTACCATAAAGCAAATTGAGTATATTTTTTGCAAAAATATGCGTTGAAACTAAAGAGGCTAAAGGATTTCCTGGTAGGGCTAGAAAAAGCACATCGCTTTTGCTAAAAAGTTTTACATGCTTGCAAAGTTTAGCATTTACTTTTTCAAAAATAGAGCTAAAATCACACTCAAGTAAAGCTTGTTTGATAAAATCAGCCTCACCCACGCTAGCTCCACCACTGCTTATAAGCATATCAAATTCTTTATTTTCTAAAAGCTTTTTATATGCATTTAAATCATCTTTTATAAGTCCTAAATACTCAACATCAGCATAATCTTGCAAAATAGCATAAATACCAAAAGCATTTGCGTTATATATGCTGTATTCATCAGCATTTTCCCAAGGTTCTACAAGCTCATCTCCACTTGAAAAAATCCCAATACGCAATTTTTTAACGACATTTAACTCATAAATTCCTTGAGCAGCAAGCATAGCTACCATACCTGAGGTGATTTTTTGCCCCTTTTTAAACAAAAGCTCTCCAAGCTTTGCTTCCTCGCCTTTAAAACGGATGGCATTGTTTTCTTTAGCATTTTTAGCATTGAGCTTTTCATCTTCAAGCAAAGCTTCTTCAAACATTAAAATGGTATTTGCATTTTGAGGAATTTTAGCTCCTGTCATGATTTTATAGCATTCATTTTTTTCTATAATATAATCATTTTTATCGCCTGCTAAAATACTTCCTTTTATTTTTAGCAATTCATTCTTATGTGTATAATTTAGCGCATAGCCATCTAGGGCAGAATTATCAAAAGCGGGTAGGTTTTTTTTCACAAAAACATCTTCATATAAAATACACCCCAAAGCCTGTGTTAAATTTACTCTTTGAAATTCATTTTTTGCTTTGATTTGTTCTTTTAAAAAATCTAAAGTTGCAAAAATATCTCTCATTCTTCAAGCCTTCTTATACTTGCGCCTAGTTTTTTAAATTTTTCTTCTAAATTTTCATATCCTCTATCAAGATGATAAATTCTATGAATTTTGCTTGTGCCTTTAGCTGCTAAAGCTGCTAAAATCAAAGCAGAAGACGCACGCAAATCAGTAGCCATAACATCAGCCCCCAAAAGCTCTTTAGTACCATTTATAGTAGCAATATGCCCGTTTAATCTTATATCAGCTCCCATTCTTAAAAGCTCACTTACATGCATAAAACGATTTTCAAATAATCTCTCATCAATAATACTTGCACCATTTGCTTTTAAAGCTAAAGCCATAAATTGTGCTTGCATATCCGTTGGAAAACCTGGATATTCGCTAGTTAAAATTTCAACTGGTTTGATTTCTTTAGCAGGATTTATACTAATACTATCTTCATTAATATCAAAGCTAAAACCCATTTGCTCTAGCTTTGCTAAAACTGCACTAAGATGGCTTGCATTGACTTTTTTTAGAGTGATTTTTGAGTTAGTGATAGCTCCTGCACACAAATAAGTTCCTGCTTCAATACGATCAGGAATGATTTCAAAAGGTTTAAATTCTAAAAGTTCTCCACTTGTGCCATAAATTTCAAGCTCAGAAGATCCTATGCCTTGTATATCAAGCCCAGCCCTAGCTAAAACCTCACAAAGTTGCACCACTTCAGGCTCTTTAGCAACATTTAAAAGTCTAGTTTTACCATGAGCTAGGGCTGCTGACATGATGATATTTTCACTACCTGTAACAGTGATTTTATCAAACATCACATCAGCACCCCTAAGCCCTCCACTAGCTACCACATAACCTTGCTTGATCTCAATATTAGCCCCCATTTTTTCTAAAGCTAAAAGGTGTAAATCAATAGGGCGTTGGCCTATAGCACAACCTCCCGGTAAAGAAACTTCACAATTTCCAAATCTAGCTAGTAAAGGCCCTAAGGTAAGTATAGAAGCACGCATTTTACGCACGATGTCATATTTTGCTATGGTTTTATTTAAATGCTTTGTATTTATTTTTGCAAAATTGTCTTTAAAAGTATAATTTGCTCCTAAATTTTCAAGCAAAGAAAGTAGGGTGCAAATATCTGCTACATTTGGTAAATTTGAAATTTGAACTTCATTTTTAGCTAAAATACTTGAAGCTATCAAAGGAAGTGCTGCATTTTTTGCACCACTTATTATCACTTCTCCGTTTAATTTTTCAACACCATCAATCTCTAAATAAGTCATTAATTTTCCTTAAAATACATACATTTAATGATATAATAATATTTTACTACAAATATTATATAAATTAATAAGATTAAAGGTATTTTTGGGAGTTTTTCTAGTCATACTTGGTGGGATATTTTGGGCTGTAAGTGGAGTTTTGGCTGAATATTTGTTTAAAAATCATTATTCTGCTGAATGGGTAAGTTTTTATCGTTTGCTTTTTACTGGTGTTATTTTAATAATTTTGAGTGCAAAAAATTTCAAATTAAAATTACTAAACCAAAAACAAGAACTTAGCTCTCTTTTAATTTTTTCTATCTTTGGTTTATTGATAACTCAATATGGTTATTTTAAAGCCATTTATTATACCGATGCAGGAACTGCTACGATGATACAATACAACGCACCATTAATCATAATGCTTTTTATGTGTTTTAAAAATAAAATTTTACCTAAAAAAATAGAGCTAATCGCTTTGTTTTTAATACTTTTTGCCTTATTTTTACTTATAACAAATGGGGATATTAATGCATTAAAACTTGATATAAGAGGTGTTATTTGGGCTTTTTTTGGAGCTCTTGGAGTGGCATTTTATTCTTTGAGTGCTAGACTTATCATAGCAAAATATGGCTTATTTTTAATCATGGGTTTGGCTAGTTTATTTGCTTCTTTTTTGCTTTTTGTATTATTACAAGGAAATATCCCAAAACATGATTTATCTTTAAATTCCTTTTTGGCTATGAGCGCGATTGTATTTATAGGTACAATAGGGGCTTTTTGTTTATATTTAAAAGGAGTTGAATTAATAGGAGCTTTTAAAGCTAGTATGATAGCTTGTATAGAACCTGTGGCTGCTGCTTTTATGAGTTTTTTATTTTTAGGAACTATTTATAGCGTGATTGATCTTTTTGCTTTTGCTTTGATCATTCTTAGTGTGTTTTTAAATGCCAAAAAACACTAAGAATAAGTGATTAAAAAATACTAGATAAAATTATCTAGGTTCTATCGTGAAGTTTTTTGGCTACCTCTGCAGCTAATTTTAGCTTTTCATTATCAAAGTGCGTATAAATTCTTGAAGTATTTAAACTCGCATGCCCTAGTGCTTCTTGGACTAAAACTAAATCTTTTTGTTTTTTATAAAGTAGGGTAGCAAAAGTGTGTCTTAGCATATGAGCTCCGTTTTTTTGCTTGCGAATTCCTGCTTTAAATAAAATTTGTTCTACTATACGCGAAACATAAGCTTGGGTTAGGGCTTTACCATTGCGATTGACAAATAAAAGTCCATCATAAGAAAGATAATTTACCCTTACATCTTTTAAAAGATGTTCTATAAGCTCTTTTTTAATCATCACAACGCGGTATTTATTACCTTTAGCTCTAATGCGTATAATATAAAGATCATTTTCTTCACTAATATCTTTTAATTTTATATTAATAGCTTCACTAACCCTAATTCCTGTAAAAATGATAATTTTAATAATCAAACGATTGCGTATGGTATTACTTTTAAAATCTGTATTATCAATAGCATCTAAAAATTTACTCACTTCATCTTCACTCATATACTCAGGTAGCTTAACTCCCTTAGAACCACTTATACCCGCCCAGTTTTTAAGGTTGATATCAAAAATATGAGCTTTATTTTCTTCTTCATTTTGTTTATCTAAAAATGCAAAAAAATTAATCACAGCTATACGGTAGTTTTTCTTACTCGCATCAGACAAAGAAGCACTAATACTTGCTAAAATTTCTACTAAAAGCTCTTCATCGATTTGTTTTAGTGAATAAAGCTTATAAAATAACAAATACTCATAAAGTTTTTTCAAAGGATTAAAATATGTATTTACACCGCTAAGTCCTGCATTTCTTGCTTTTTTTACATAAGCATCAAGCTCTTGTATATTTTTAACACCCTTACTTAAGGCTAAATTTACTACAGCCAAGGCTTGGGGGTCTTTTAATTCTTTATTTGATAAAGAATTAAGTTTAAATTTCACATATCTACAAAGCCAAAATAAAAATGACTTTTCAAAATTTTCTTCACAATCTAGAGGATATTTCATCACTCATTCTCCAAAGCTTTCAAAGTAGCCATTTTTGCATGAATATATGCACTATCAAATAGCTTTTTAGAGTTTTCTTTTATAATCAAACCAAGTTCAGTACAACCCAAAATCACTCCTTGAACCTCCGAAAATTGAGCAATCAAATCACATAAATATCTTTTTGATTTTTCATTTATAATACCTTTGCAAAGTTCATTAAAAATAATGTCATTAAGCTTTAAAATATCATCATTTTTGGGAATAAAAACTTCAATCTTTGAGTTAATTAAAAGTTGTTTATAAAAATCTTCTTGCATAGTGTATTTTGTCCCCAATAACAATACTTTATCGATATTTTGCTCTTGAAGTTCTAAAAGCATAGCTTTAGCTATATGTAAGATAGGAATTTGAATGTTTTTTTGTATATTTTCATAACATTTATGCATAGTATTAGTGCAAATTAATATAAAATCAACTCCACTTTTTTGCAAAAGTAGGGCATGTTGGGTTAAAATTTCACTTGCTTTTTGCCAATCATTCTTTCGTTGGCATTCTTCTATTTCTTCAAAATCAACACTAGTTAAAACTATCTTAGCACTATGTAATTTTCCTAATTTTTCATTTGTAAATTTATTGATTATTTCATAATAGCTAAGTGTGCTTTCATAACTCATTCCGCCTATTAAACCTATGGTTTTCAATTTTTTTCCTTTTAAAATTAATATAAAAATTATAAAAAAATCTTACTTAAAAAATATCAAGCTATAATTATAAAAACAAAATAGGGTGATGATATGTTTTTTAAGAAAAAAACCGCGCAAAAGCAAGTAAAACAAAACAATATTTCAAAACAAGATAATACTTTAAATAATGACTTTGCACAAGAAAAAAGACTTTACGAATTTAGAGAAAATATGAAAAAACTTAGCAAAAATGAAAATAGTGCTAAACTTTTAGCAAAACAACTTTCAAGATTAATTCAAAAATCCAAATAAAATCAAAAACTCCACACAAGTTAAACTTTTGTATTAATTTCTTTTTTTTACTCATCATTTTAACTTTTTTAGTCTATAAAAATATTTTAACTTAAACTTAATATATATGTAAAATTATATGATAAATAGTAAAATATTGAAATTATATATATTTTGTATTGAAAACTATAATTTTCAAACTTTTATATTTATCTGTTTATACATAAGTAAAATATATTTAAAAATACCTATAATATAGTATTTTAAAGCATTTTATTTTTTGGATGAAAATAATTTATCCATAAAAAAATAAGTATAATTTTTTGAAAAATATTATAAGTTATTTTATGCAGCTATAAAAGACTAAAGATGTATATTTTTCATTTCGACTAAATTTTAGTTTATATTTTTGCTTAAATAAATTTGAAGTTTAAAAATGTAGATTAGTTATTTTCTTGACTTTTAGGATAATCAAAAAATACAACTTCCCCGCTGTGTTCTTTTATATCTTTAAATTCTTTTATATCAAATTGCATACATAAAATAGCAGAAGTTGGAAAGTTTTCTAAATCTATATGAGCTAGATACTCACAAAGTTCTTGCAATAAAGGATTGTGCATAATTAGCACTACCCTACTCTCTTTTGATTCTTTTATAAAATTTAACACATCCTTTAAATTACCATCATAAAAGCTTTTTTCTATCTTGATATCTTTTTCTTTTAAAGAAAAGCTTTTACAGAGTTTTTGTGCTGTTTTTATACAACGCTTAGCAGGACTTGAGATAATGCTTTGGGCTTTAAATTCTAAATCCTTAATCCTATAAATCATAGTTTTTAAATCATCTTTTCCACTAGAACTAAGTTCTCGTTGTAAATCTTGATCGTAATTTTCTTTTTGAGCTTTAGCATGACGAATAAAATAGATATATTTCATCTTATAACCTTAAATTTACCCAAAGCATATCCACATATAAAGCCAAAAATATGTGCATACCAAGCTATATTAACACCCATAAAAATAGGCACAAAACTCATTAATAAAATAGCCACGATAAGTCCTTTGGTGGCGGTTTTATCCAAATATGCATAATACCCCATTAAAACACATATAGCACCACTTGCACCCACTACATTTACAAAACTGCCATCAAAACTTAAATACACATAAAAAGCACTAAGCAAAGAGCAAAGAATTCCACCGATTAAATAAAGCAGAGCAAATTTAAAACTTTTTAAGTATTTTTCAAGCATAGAGCCAAATTGAAAAAGCACTATCATATTTAAAATCAAATGAGGCCAATTTCCATGCATAAATATTGAGCTTAAAATTTGCCAATAAAATCCTTGAAAAAAAAATAAATTTAAACCCAAAATAGTATCTAAATTTAAAGAACCAAAATAAAGATAATTTACAAAAATAAATACAATAACATTAAAAGCGATTAAAAATGAAGCTACCATTGCCCTACTTTGTATTTTTAATAATTATAACAAAAAGCTATTTAAATTCTAGCTTACACATAAAATTCACATTAATAAGATACAATATCGTCAAAAATATAATAAGGTTAAAAATGAAAAAACTAGCTTTAGCTTTTTTGATTAGTTTAAATACTCTTAATGCTGGTATAGTCATAGCACCTGATTCTTTGCCGGTAAATATCAAACAATTTATTAAAGATTACTTTAATGCAGAGATTGGTCTAGTAGAACAAGATGGATATTCTTACGAAATTTACTTAAGTGATGGAAGTGAAATTGAGTTTTCACTCAATGGAGAATTTAAAGAAGCTGAAAATTTCAGATCTTTAAATTATGCTATTTTACCTTTAGCAATACAAAATACCATTAAAAATACCTATCCAAATGCAGCGATTATTGAAATAGAAAGAAAAATTTCATATTACAAAATAGAACTTAATAATCAAATGAAACTTTATATTGATGATAATGGGACTATTTTAAGACAAAAATTTGACGATTAAAATTGTTTAAGATTAAATAAGCAAGTTTTAAATTTTCTTCTAAAAAAGGCTTTAACCCTTGTCAAAACTTATAAAAATTTCAATTGCTCCGGTAGAATAAGGAGCTTTATCATAGGCTCCGTATTGATTTTCTCACCTTAAATATTGCTTTTATTTTGTTTGGACAAAATCATAATTAGTACTACTCTTTATCAAATTAGATAAACAAATATCAAATTTTTCCTAAAATATTTAGTATAAATGTATTTTCATTATAGGTATATAACTCACATATATAAGCTAAAATTTTTTAAATATTTACTCCTCTTGCACTCTTACTATCAGGCTTTTTGGTAGTTTAAAATATTCAATCCATTCTTGTTCTTTTTGTCTCATTTGTCCTTGATCTACCTCATGATCATATCCTTGTAAATGAAGCATAGCATGTATAAAAAGCAATGCCATCTCTTCTTCATTACTGTGTTTATACTCCATTGCTTTTTTACTTACTTCATCTAAATTTATCACAATACTGCCAAGTAAATTTTCACAATTTTGCATCAAAGGAAAAGATAACACATCTGTAGTTTTATCTATACCTCTTTGACTAAAATTAATCTCACGCATAACTCTTTCATCTACTAAAACAAGCTCTACATTTTGATCGCTCATTTTCTGGGCTATTTTTTTAAGAAAAGAAATATCCATTTCTTCTTCACAAAAAATCATTATTATCCTTTTGGTTTTATAATTTCAAATTATATCAAAATTAAGGAAAAGCATGAAAAAAGCTCTTTGTATTATAAGTGGTGGTATGGATAGTACTTTATGTGCATATTTAGCTAAAAAAGAAGGATATGAGATCATTGCTTTACATTTTGACTATAACCAACGCACCATGCTTAAAGAAAGGGAATGTTTTAATAAAATTTGTGAAAAACTTAACATAAAAACAAAATATATTTTAGATGTGTCATTTATAGCAAATATTGGAGGAAACTCATTAACAGATTTAAATTTAGAAATTCCCAAAGAAAAACTACATGAAAAAGAAGTCCCAAATACCTATGTTCCTTTTAGAAATGGTATTTTTTTATCTATCGCAGGTGCTATAGCTGAAAAGGAAAATTGTGAAAGTATTTTTATAGGAGTGGTACAAGAAGATAGCAGTGGTTATCCTGATTGTAGTGCGAAATTTATACAAAAAGCTAATGAATTTATCAATGAAGGTACAACAAAAACTTGCAAAGTACAAATAAAAACCCCATTAGTTCATCTAAGTAAAGGACAAATAGTTGAATTAGCCCTAAAAGAAAAGGTAGCCTTAGAATATACTTGGTCTTGCTATGAAAGAGGAGATAAAGCTTGTGGTAAATGTGATAGTTGTTTATTAAGACTAAAAGGCTTTAAAGAGGCTAATGTAAAAGATTTTATAGAATATGTTTAAAAATTTACTTTCATTTTATTTTAGTTTGTATAATTTGCTTTTTTAAACATTAAGGAGAAAACATGAAAAAAATATTATTTGGTTCATTTTTAGCTGCTTCGATTTTGGCAAGTAGTGCTTTGAGTAAAGAATTTAGCTTAGATAAAGCACACACAAATGTAGCTTTTAAAATCAAACATTTACAAATTAGCAATGTAAATGGAAATTTTAAAGATTATGATGCAGTAATTGATTTTGATAGTGCTAAATTTGAATTTAACAAACTTCAAGCAAATATAAAAGTTGCTTCTATAAACACAGAAAATAAAGCAAGAGATGCGCATTTACAACAAGATGATTTTTTTAAAGCAAAAACTCATCCAAACATTACTTTTACTATGAGTAAATATGAAAAAATCTCTAATGAAAAAGGTAAAATGTATGGCTCATTAAGCATTGCTGGAGTAAGCAAAGATGTTGTTTTAGATACTGAAATTGGCGGCGTTATTAAAACAGATAGTGGCAAAGAAAAAGCAGGTTTTACTCTACAAGGACAAATTAAAAGAAGTGATTTCAAATTTGCTCCTGATACTTCTAGCTTAACACTTAGCGATGAAGTACAAATTAGCATCGAAGCAGAAATCAACGAAAAATAATACTATAAAAGCATTTTACTTTTTGTAAAATGCTTTGATTTTTATTTAGCTACCCAACCTTCTTTTTTCCAAATTTTTTGAGCTTCTTTACTTTGTGTAAATTTGATGAATTCAGCTACTTTTGGATTTTTTAAACCTTTTTGCGTTGGAACTATTTCAGCCGCTCTGTAAATGATTGAATTTTTATCCGCTAAAATAAATTTATTTTCTTTCTCTCCAACTGCTTTAATCCAATGTGTCCAAATGATTAAAGCATCGATATTTTGATTATTTTTCCACTCATCAACCGCTGCTTTTGAATTTTTAGCATATACTTTAATGTTTTTTCTTAATTTTTCTAGGTTTTCAATTTTTCCTGTTTTTAAAGCCATATCCTCATATAAGCCGACCTGCCCTGCTCCATCAACCACCATAACATTAACGCCATCTTTTAAAAGATCTTCAAATTTTTTAATTTTTTTTGGATTATTTGCTCTTACAATCATACCCGAACCTCTAGCATTTAAAACTTGAACATCTTCTATTTTGATTTGTTTTGGCATTGCTTTAACAAAACCATCCATCATAGAGGTATTACCTGAATAAATAATATCAGCATCTGTTTTTGCTTTTTTTATCCATTTAGGTGTTGGTCCTGCATTAATAATAACTTTTTCTCCATGTTTTTCTTCAAATTGCTTAGCAAGCTCTTTTAAAACAGGAGCAGGACCACCTGGACCATAAACTAAAATTTCAGCATTTAATGCAGCTGCAGCAAATAAACTTAAAAATAAAAATTTTTTCATATTTTTTCCTTAAATTAATAAAATAAAATCGTAAATATATCTTTTTAAAGTTGATATTTTTTTAATCAAATAAACTAATTTTTTTCTCTCGTGCTAAAAAATACTCCAAAAACTCTTCTTCGCTTTCTTTGATTAGGCAATATTTAAAATCAAAAAAATTCTTTAATTCACTCAAATTTATATAAGAAAAATCACAAAATAATGAATTTTTTAATGCTATTTTGAAATCTTTAACGCCTTGGAGTTTTTGGCATATAAATTCAAAATCTTTTTCATTTTCCACAAGTAAAATTACTCTAGAACTTCCACCAAAAGCACAAATTTCATTTTTTGAGTTTAAAAAATATGCCTTAAAAAGATATAACTTTTTTTCATTAAAATTAAAAGATAGATTTTGCTTTTCAGTAAAATCAATAAATCTAGCAAAAATATCTGCATAAAAAAATGCAAATTTTAAATCTTTAAAATACAAATTTTTACAAAGCAAACTCGTTTGAAATAAAGATTTAGAGCCTAAAATTTCGTATTTACATGCTTTTAAAGTATGAAAATTTGATTTAAGTTTTAAAATAAATTTTTCATCATCAGAGCAAAAGAAAGTTTTTTCTTTTGAATTTTTTAAAAGATCAAAATCTAATAAAATATTTGAGTTTAAGACTTTAAAATTAAATGCCTTTGCAAATTTTAATTCTACATGATTGCAATATATAAATTCATAAGATTTTTCTTCACTTAAAAATCTAAAAAGTCTAAAAATAGTTGCTTCTAAATCATCAACTTGAAGATAAAACACATCTTTATCTTCAAGTTTTAATCTTTCCTCACTTACTATAACATAAGCACCAAGTTTTATAGCAAAGCTTGCTTGTTCATTATTTTTAGCAAAAAAAACACTTGCTTGTTTGACTTTGTTTAAATCTATACTAAAATCATAAACACTAGAAGTTGCTCCATAATTTAAAACTCGAGCATTAATAAGTTCGATAAAGTTAGAAATATTCATCTAGCCTATTAAAGCTCCATTTTCGATAAAGCCTTGTGGGCTTATCAAAACTAATTTTTCATCTTTTTGAGCACTTAAAATCATACCTTGGCTTTCATGACCAAAAATTTTAGCTTTTTTTAGATTTGTAATTACGCAAACTTGCTTGCCTATTAACTCACTAGCTTTATAAAATTTAGCAATACCTGAAAGCACTTGTCTTAGTTCGCCATTTTCAAGTTCAAGTTGAAATTTTAAAAGCTTTTCACTGCCTTCTATATTCTGACAATCTTTTACTAATGCTACTTTGATTTCGATTTTTTTAAAATCATCTATTTTAATTTGAGCTAAATTTGGCTTCTCTTCTAATTTTTCTTCTTTTTTGTTTTCTTGGGTTAATTCAACTTTTGGAAACAAAGCTTCACATGCACTTGATTTTAAATCACATAATTGATTATTTAAAATTAGTTTTTGATAATTTTCGTTTGATATTTCAAAATTTAAAGCCTTTGCAATTTTTAATGCTGTCTTTGGCATAGCAGCTGAAAGTAAAATAGTTGCTTTTGTTAAAATATTAGCACATAAAGCCACTAAAGCATTAGCTTTTTGCGTTTGATTATTTTTAATCAAATTCCAAGGCTCATATTTACTAATACTTAAATTTGCTAAAGATAAAGCCTTGAAAAGTTCCTCTAAATAGCGATTTGGCTGGATATTTTTCAAAGCATTGATTGCATTATCTAAATACTCTTTGCATTCATTTAATTCTTGATTAAAATACAAATTCACATCTTTACACTCAATAATATTTTGAGAATACTTAGCACTCATACCGATAATTCTATTTAATAAATTTCCAAGCTCATTGCTCAATTCTGCATTGATTCTAGTGATTAATGCTTTTTGCGAAAAATCCCCATCATTACCAAAAGGAACTTCTCTGAGTAAAAAATATCTAAAAGCTTCTAAACCAAAAGTATCTGCTACTTCTTTAGGCGCTACTACATTGCCTTTAGATTTGCTCATTTTTTCACCATCTTTAGTCCACCAACCATGTGCTGCTATAAATTTAGGTAAAGGAAGTTCTAAACTCATCAAAAACGCAGGCCAATACACTGCATGAAAACGCAAAATATCTTTGCCTACAAAGTGTATATGAGCAGGCCAAAGATCCATATTTTCATCATCAAGTCCATAGCCCAAAGCACTCACATAATTCATCAAAGCATCAAGCCAAACATACACCACATGTTTTTCATCATTTAGTTCTTTTGGAAGCTTTATACCCCATTCAAAACTCGTTCTTGTAATGGAAAGATCTTTTAAGCCACCTTCTACAAAATAAATCAACTCATTAGCCTTATTTTTAGGTAAAATCGGCTCTTTTTCTTTGTACCATTTAAGAATTTGATCTTGATATTTAGAAAGCTTGAAAAAATAACTTTCTTCTTTTAAAAGCTGTGTTTTCTTACCACAATCTGGACAATGACACTCATTTATAAGTTGAGTTTGAGTAAAATAACTCTCACAAGAAACACAATAAAAGCCTTCATAAGTTCCTTTGTAAATATCACCTTTATCATACATTTTTTTAAATGCTTTTTGAACGCTTAATTTATGATTTTCATCCGTAGTTCTAATGAAATAATCATAAGAAATTTCAAACTCATCCCAAAGTTTTTTAAACTTAGCACTAATTTCATCTGCATATTCTTTAGGGGTAAAATTTCTAACGCTAGCAGCTTGCTCTATTTTTTGACCATGTTCATCTGTGCCTGTTAAAAAGAATGTTTTTTCTCCTTGTAAGCGATAAAATCTAGCCAAAGTATCTGCTATAATCGTAGTGTAAGCATGACCAATATGAGCCACATCATTTACATAATATATCGGGGTAGTAATATAACGCATTTTCAACCTTTATTAAAAATCAAATCCACCTTCTTTACCTTTAGACATACTCTTATAAACTACTTCTATATACTCTTTTCTTAAAGAGCACTCAAAAATCATAGAGCAAGGTAAACAAGATTTTATTTTTTTTTCGTTTTGACAAGCTTGAAGTTCATTTTTTTTAACTTCCAAAGCCAACTCAAATTCATCTTTAACTTCAGCCATCAAAAACCTTTATAAGCTTGTTTTAGTTTTTCAATTTCATATTTAGAACCTAAAAAGCATGGCGTACTTGCATGAATTTTTTCAAATTCTAAATCAAGTAAAGAATTATTTTCTCCATTGGTAGAAAATCCTCCTGCTTTTTCAAAAATAAAAGCAAAAGGAAACACCTCAAAATATGCTCTTAATTTTCCATTTGGTGCATCGCTTGTTGCAGGATATGAAAACAACCCTCCACCTTTGAGTAAAATTTGGTGCAAATCACTCACCATAGCACCAGAATATCTCAAGCGATAACCCTCATCAAATAAAGCTTTTATAAAGGCTCTATGAGTATTTGACCAATTTTTTTGTGTCCCACCGCTTGCATTTAATTTGCCTTTTTCATTTAATTTTAAATCCTTAACAAAAACAAATTCATCTTTTTCATTTAATCTATAAAGCTTAGGAGTGTCTATACACACTATAAGCTCTAAACGCACGCCATAAATAGCATAAATTGCTGCTTTTAGATTTTTTGCACTAGCCTTTTGCTCATAAATAGCAAAAATAGAACCTATAGCAAAATTCACATCTACTAAAGAAGAACCATCTAAAGGATCATAAGCAACAACATATTTTTCATTTTCATTGATTAGCAATTGCTCTTGTTTTTCCTCGCTAATTAAGCTTTTTAAACCTTTGCTTTGCTTTAAAATTCTAGTGATAATCTCATCGCTTTTCACATCAAGTTTTAATTGATTATCTCCTGTGGCATTTTGAGAAGTGGTATAATCAAAATCTTTTAAATATCTAAGTTCTTTTGAAATTTCAATCACTGCTTTTTGCATATCGTCAATTAATTCTTGCATATTTTACCTCTATACTTTTTTTGAATTTTTTAATATAAAATCACAAATACTTTCCAAATCATCCAAATAAAGCCAAGTTAAATTTTTATTTTCAATTTTCTCATAGCTTGCAATAGCCTTAGAATAAGCAAAATAGCTCTCATCTACTTCTTTACAAAAAACGCTAATTCTTGGCATATCTAAGGTTTTTAAGCCCTCTATAAATAAAAAATCAAATTCTCCTAGTTTAGAAATAGCTTCATCTAAAGTACTTGGAGAATGTGTAAATAAAGTTGTCCTTGTAGGACTTAAAACCATTACATCAGCACCACTTTGAAAAAATTTAAAACTATCTTTTTTTGCTATATCAAAGCTTGCCTTATCTTTTGGATCATGTTTTATAATGCATACTTTATAATTTTGCTCCATAAAATACTTAGCAACTTGAGTAATCAAAGTCGTTTTACCTGAATTGGAAGGCCCGCTAAAAGCCATTGCTAATCTTTTCATAACTTCCTTAAATCAAATAAAATAAATGAAATTATATCTTTTTAAAAGTTAAAAGCTTATAATTATAAAAAAATTAGGAACAAAAATATGAAAAAAGTTTATATGATTATTTTTTTAACACTTATTTTTACCGCATGCTCTAATAAAACCCAAGAGCAAAGTGAAATTAATTTAAAAAGCCAAACTCTAATGTATGCACAAAAAATTAATTTTAATTATAAAGATAATAGAGTAGTTGCTTTATTGAGCTATTTAAACCCTGTATTAGATGAAAAAAGTCAAAAAGAAGTTTTTGTACTTAGTTTTTTGCCAAATATCAACATCAAACAAGAGCAAATTTCAATACTCATAGATGGAGAAAAAACTAACATAAAAACCTTAGATCAAAATGATGAATTATTTAAATATATCATTAAGAGTGATTATGCAAGTTATTATAAAATCACTCTTAATGAATTAGTGCAAAAACCTATTTTAAAACTTGATTTGTGTTTTGAGAATCAGTGTTTTGAGCTAAAGTTTCAAAAAATTTCGAAATCGGTGTATTATCGTTCAGAAGATGCAAATAAACAACATAATTAGCTAAAACTTTCTTAGCATATACCCTGCTTTCTGCATAAGGAACAAGCTCCATTGATAAAAATGGCTCATATTTTCCCGCTCTAAACATATCTTCTCTTTTGAGCATTCTAGTGGTAAATCCTATACCTCCATTATAAG
The DNA here is from genome assembly GCF_025772605.1 of Campylobacter sp. CNRCH_2016_0050h. NCBI lineage: Bacteria > Pseudomonadati > Campylobacterota > Epsilonproteobacteria > Campylobacterales > Campylobacteraceae > Campylobacter > Campylobacter sp. CNRCH_2016_0050h. Next base: position 64,591 of record NZ_JAKMSK010000008.1, read on the forward strand.
CATAAGCCACAAAAACCGGGGAATTAAGTTTAGATTCTAAATAATCTAAATGATGATTTGCAAAAGTATAAGCTGTTTTTGGTTCAAAAAGCATATCTTGATCAAAATTTGGAATTTGCAGTTCTTTATTGCCTATATGATTAGCTAAAAATGGGATAAATTGCATAATACCCAAAGCATAAGAAGTTGAAATGGCTGTTGGTATAAAACGACTTTCTTGTCTAGCTAAAGCTAAAATCATAGCTTTTCTTTGCGTAGAATAATCTTTTAAATATTCAAAATAAGGCATAATAAAATAATGTTTTTTAAAACCTTCGGCCCTTTCTTTAATATAGGCATAAATAGCGATATTTTCCTTGGTATAAAAATCTTTTGCAAGTTTTTCTAGCTCATTAGGAGTGCCTTTTGCAATTTCTTTTGCGAGCTTTTGCCAAGCAAAAGGATCTTTCATATCAAAATCATTTTTTTGTTTTTTTGGCTTTAATTCTTCTATTTTAGGTAAAGGCAAGCCTTTTAACTCTCTTGCATAAAGACTATAAATATTTAAAGAATCACTTTGAGCAAGCTCATCAATGTACTTTTTATCTTGAGTGATCAAATATAGCCAAAAATTTGCATTATCTACTAAAGGTTTGCTTTTAAAAGTATCTTTTGCTACTTGAAAAAATTCCAATGCTTTTTTATCGTCATTTTCTAAAATAGCATTTACACCTAGATAAAAAGCATTATCTTGAAAAGTTAAATTTGCATCTACATTGACTAGAGATTTTCTTATCAATGGACTTTTTTTCTTAATGATAATTTCTTTTACAAAATTTGTAAATTCTTTTTCTTTAGCTAATTCATTTACAAAATCTTTTTCTAAGAAAAAATCTTTTTTATCTTTTAAGAAATTATAGATTTTATAAAAATTAACACTATCATAATTTAAAACCGCATAACTTAGAGGATCTTTAGCATCAAAAGCTTCTAAAAGTTTTGTTAAATTTGGATTATCCTGTGGGATATTTTTTTTCAACTCATTACGCACTGAAGCATTAAGATCTTGTATAAAAGTTAAACTATTTAATCTTATAAGCTGACAAGTAGCATTAGCATCTAAGATATTTTGCGTATTAAATTTATAACAAGCTTCATATTCTTTATTATACCCCAAAGGCGGAATAATGGCTTCAATGGCATTTTTAATACGCCCTGCATAACGATAAATATGTTCTTTTAAACCTTCAACTTCTTCTTTTTTAAATTCATTTTTTTCTAATAAACGATATAAATAATAATCCTTAGCTAAAGAATTTGGTCTTTGCTCTAATTCTTTATAAGAATACATTGCACTATTTGCAAAAACCACTCCAGCTAAAAGTAACACTACACTTTTTTTCAACACTTATAAACTTCCTAAAATTAAATTTGATAAAAATATTTGGATAAATTTTAATCCTAAAATAATAATCAAAGGTGCTAAATCAATACTCCCTATAGTAGTAGGAATAAACCTTCTTACAAAAGCATAAGCAGGATTAGTTAAACGATATAAAATTTGCACTATAGGATTATATGGATCAGGCCTTACCCAAGAAATCAATGCTGCAATGATTATAATCCATACATAAATTTCAATAACTAAAGAAAAAATTTGCACCAAAGACACAATCAAACTTGTTCCAACTCCCATTTTACTCCTTTATAATTTCTTTAACAAAAGGCTTGATTAGAGTATAAATTTCACTCATTTCAGGTCCGTGAGTAACCCCTGTTAATACCAAACGCAAAGGCATAAAGAAATTTTTACCTTTTAAATTTGTTTTTTCCATCAAAATCTTTTTAAACTCATCATATTCTTGAGGTAAATCCAAATCTTTTAAAATCTCTTTAATCAACTTACATTCTTTTTCAAATTCATTATAATTTTTAACTGCAAAAATTGCTTGTATTTTTTCTCTTATCTCATTTAGCGTGCTAGCTTCTTGAGTATAAAATTTTGCAAGCTCAGCTACATCCTTACCTAAATTTAATAAAGAATTTAATTTATCATTATCAAGCATTTTTATATGCTCACGGTTAATTTGCATTAAACGCTTAGTATCAAATCTTGCAGGAGATTTTGAAACTTTTTTCAAATCAAACCATTCTATGGCTTCTTCTAAAGTAAAAATCTCTTTTGGAGTTTTATTACCTAAAAGTATTAAATAATTTACAATAGCACTTGCTAAATATCCATTATCAAGCATCCATTTTACACTAGAATGAGCTTCTCTTTTGCTCATTTTAACACCTTCTTCATTTAAAATGATAGGCAAATGTGCATAAGTCATGCTTTTATCATAACCCAAACTTGCTCTAATATGTTCTTGCTTAGGAGTATTTGAAACATGATCTTCGCCCCTTATAATGCAAGTAACACCTTCTAGCATATCATCAACCGCACAAGCAAAATTATAAGTTGGGGTTTTATCAGCCCTCATAATCACAAAACTATCAATATCTTCAGGATTAAAACTAATCTCGCCTTTAATATAATCAGTAAATTGCATTTGAGATTGAGGTTTTTTAAGACGGATTACGAAAGGTTTTTCACAATTTAATACATCAATATCTGCAAGTTTTTCACAAGTACCATCGTATCTATATGCTTGATTTTTACTTTTAGCTAGTTCTTTTTTATGAGCTAATTCATCCTCGGTACAAAAACAAGCAAAAGCTTTTTTTTCACTTACTAGCTTTAAAGCCATTTGACGATGAAATTTCAAATTCTCACTTTGTACATAATAATGCTGCCAAGTTATACCAAATTCTTTTAAAATAGCTTTTATTTCTTCTTCTTTTCCAGCTATATTTCTAGCATTATCCGTATCTTCAATACGCAAAATAAAATCAGAATTTTCTTGTCTTGCTTTAATATAATTAAATAAAGCTGCTCTTAAATTTCCAATATGCATATCTCCAGTAGGCGATGGTGCAAACCTATACATTATTTATCCTTTTAAAAAACTTTTTTATCATTATACAATTAAATACTTGCTATTTCTTTTAAGTTCACACAAAATTCACTCAATAGCAATATGATTTCATAAATAATTCAACATAAAGGATAAAAAATGAAATTAAAAATAGCTTTAGCAACATTAGTTACTGCAGGTTTTGTTTTTGCACAAGATATGATTGTAGGAGTTAATGCTTTACCAGCAAATTCTAAAAATTTCATACAAAAACATTTTACAGGTTCAAATATTGCTTTAGTTAAACAAGATATTGATAGCTTTGATGTTTATTTAGACAATGGAACTGAGCTTGAGTTTTTTATCAATGGAGATTGGAAAGAAATCGATGCAAAATACAGACCAATTGATACTTCTTTTTTAAGTCCAAATGTTTTAGCAACGATTAAAAAAATGCACCCAAATGCAAGTATAATTAAAGTTGAAAAAGAAATTCAAGGTTATAAATTCAAACTTAATAATATGATGGAAATTTATACTGATGTAAATGGAAATTTCTTGGGACAAAAATTTGATGATTAGAATTTAAGCTAAGCTTTTTTGCTTAGCTTTTATAAGAATTTAGAGCAAGCTCTTGTATATTATAATTAGCAATTCTCTTGTAAGTAAAGCCTTTTTTCTCTAAAAAATCAAGTAAAATTTTCTCCATTTTTTCTAAAGCATTTAAGACTTCTTTTGAAAGTTCAAAACTCAATGGCTCTATACGCTTTGGTACGCAAGCTAAAATTTGAGTTTTAGGTAAATCTCCCATAAGTTCCATGTATTGTAAAGTTTGAAGCATTTCAACCTCATGCGCACTACCACTCCAATTAACTTTTTTTGGCATTGCATCATAAGGAAAGAAAAAAATATCTCCAATCTTAGCATCATCTGCTGCAATACAATCAATCACAATCATTTCATCATATTCGGCTATAATATAGCTAAGTTGTAAAGCCAAAGTTCCACCATCTACAAAACTCACCGAGTCTTTTTCATGATAAAACTTATAATTTTTTTCTAAAAGTTTGCAAAGATGAACGCCTAAGCCCTCATCTGCAAACATAATATTACCAATACCTAAAACTAGAAGTTTCAACGATTTTCTCTTACAAATTTATAACCGCTAAAGATAGCATCTAAAGCACCATCTTTACCTTTAACTGAGTTAAATACAGCCATATAAATATGCACTGGAACAAAAATCAACACAACCCACATTAAAATTCTATGATAGGTTCTAACATCAGCCAATCCACCTAACATTACCTCAATAGGTCTTAAAATATTATATAAAAATCCACCCAAGCCTTCATGATATACATGCATATAAAGGATTAATCCTGTCAAAATAAGCCCAAACATAACAAGATAAAAGAAAAGGTAAGTTACAAATTGCAAAGGATTATATACACCTTGTAAATGCGGGTGCTTTCCTAGGAAAATGTAAAATTTAATCTGCTCTATCCATAATTTTACATTAAAAATATCTTTTATACTCTTTCTCTCACCATCACTTTTTGAATCAAAAAAGAACAAATATGTTTTAAAAATCACACAAGCTATTAAGATAAAACCAAAAATTTGGTGCACCATGCGGTATTTTGCCTGCATAAATAAAGTCGGTTCAGATGAAATAGAAGGAGCTTGAAATACATAAGAAATATAATACCCAGTCCCCACTAAAATCACGATTGCAACCGCTCTTAACCAATGTGTAAAACGAAGACCGATACTAAATTCGTATTCAGCCTTTCTGTTTGATTTTAAGGAATGTTTAGAATCCATACTAAAGTCCTTTCCTTATAAATTTACATTAACTTTATACTCGCTAAGATTATTACCTTTAGTATCCATTACATGTACTGCACATGCTATACAAGGATCATAAGAGTGAATAGCTCTTATTACTTCTAAAGGCTGTTTAACATCAGCTAGTTTCATACCAATAAGACATTGTTCATAGCTACCACCTACTCCATTTGCATCTTTTGGACTTGCATTCCAAGTAGAAGGAACTACTGCTTGCCAATTTTCAATTACACCATTTTTAATCCTACACCAATGGCTCAATGCACCACGAGGTGCACTTCCCATAAATCTACCTTTGTATTCTTTGTTTTTATCAATTACATAAGTAGCACAAGTACTTTCATCTGTTTTTAAATTTTCAACCAAAGAATCAAATGCTTTCAAGCCATGATCAGCAATAATTTTAGCTTCAATTGCTCTAGCACCTGTTCTTCCTAAAGTGCTCATAAGTGCTTGAACTGGTAAATTCGTAGCTTTTAAGAAAGAATCAACTGCTTCTACTACAATTTTATTACCCTTAGCATAATTTACTAAAATATTTGCTAATGGTCCAACTTGCATAGGCGAATTTTCATATCTTGGAGCTTTAATCCAGCTGTATTTACCTTTAATATCAAATACCTTACTATGAACCATATTGCCTTTATCATCAATGCTTTCACCATCAATTAAGCCTGTATAGTTTGGATTAGTTTTACCATCATAAGGATGTAAAGCTTCATTGTCTGCATACCATGATCTTGTAGCCTCTTCAGTGATTTTAGCTTCATCTACTTCTTCAACCTTACTCAAATCACCATTTCTAATAATACCACCTTCAAACAACCATTCATCACTTGAAATTTGGAATTCTCTCTCAGTATAGAAGTTATTTACCCCTACATCATTTAATACACTTGCTTCTTTAGAGTAAGCTTTAGCTGCCATGATTAAATCCGGATAATAAGCACGATTAATAAAATCAGCTACTTCTTGGAATTTAGTCATATATTCAGCCATTCTTGATGGGTTTAAAAGATCCATAACACAAGTTACACCGCCTACAGTTAAACTTTGTGGGTGAGGATTTTTAGCACCAAAAATCGCCATAGCTTGAGCTATTGTTCTTTGAATTCTTAAACATTCTAAATAATGTGAAAGCGCAATAAGGTTTTGCTCAGGAGTAAAGTGATAAGTCGCATGTCCATAATAAGCATTTGCAAATGGTCCAAGATTTCCTTTATCTACAAAGGTTTTTAGTCTTTGCTGAACTTCTAAAAGCTTATCTGCACCTGTTGCATAAGGCATATCAGTATATTTAAATGCTTCATCACTTGCTTTTTTTACATCAGCACTTAAAGCACTTACAACATCAACAAAATCAAGACCATGAAGTTGATAAAAATGCACAGGATGATCATGCATGTATAAAGCTGCATTCATTAAAGTTCTAGTTAAGACTGCATTTAATGGCGGAGTAATACCTAAAGCATTTTCTACTGCGATAATCCCTGCTCTATAATGTGAAAAAGTACAAACACCACAAATTCTTTGAGTTAAAAAGCCTGCATCTCTTGGATCACGACCTTTTACAATAGTTTCAATCCCTCTCCATAAAGTTGATCCTGAATATGCTTCTTTAATGACATTATTTTCATCAACCACTACTTCAACTCTTAAATGTCCCTCTATTCTAGTAAGTGGATCTATAATAATTCTTTTTGACATTTTTAATCCTTATTTTTTTCTAATGAAGCAATTACAGCATGTGCAGCAACAGCTACGCCTGTTACACAAAGCACACCTATACCAATTTTATCTGAAATGCTATCAGCACCCAAGCCATAAACAGTATCAAATAATCTTCCTGCCATCACTTCTTCAAAAGGTCCCATAGTATCCCAAAAATCAGGTTCAGAACAGCCTATACAACCATGTCCTGCTTGGATTGGCCATGAAGTATGTTGATTAAATCTCTCTCTTGAGCAATTATTAAAAGTATAAGGGCCTTTACAACCTACTTTATAAAGACAATATCCTTTTTTTGCTCCCTCATCACCAAATTGTTGCACAAATTCACCCGCATCAAAGCGTCCTCTTCTTTCACAAAGATCATGAATTCTTAACCCATAAGCCCATTTTGGTCTATTGTAGGCATCAAGCGCTGGCAATGTTTGATACAATATGTAATGAATCACATTACCTATAATATTTTTTTCACTTGGAGGACAACCTGGTACATTAATAACTGTTTTATTTGTTACTTTACTTAAGCTTACAGCATTGCTTGGATTAGGTCTAGCAGCTTGGATACCACCAAAAGCTGAACAAGTACCTATAGCAAAAATAGCTAAAGCATCATTACAGGCTTGTTCTGCTAATTGTCTTCCTGTTTTTCCATGTGGTCCTATAGTTAAAAAGTTTTCTGTAGCACCTGTTGGTATACCACCTTCTACCATTAAGATATATCTACCTTTATATTTTTCCATAGCAGCTTCAAGATTATGTTCAGCTTGCCAACCTGCAGCACCCATTATAGTTTCATGATATTCTAAAGAAATATGATCAAAAATCAAACTATCAATGGTAGGAGCATCACTTCTTAATAAACTTTCAGAACATCCTGTACATTCAGCCATATGAAGCCAAATCACTGGAAGTCTATCACTAAGCTCAGCAGCTCTTGCAACTACTGGAGTAAAGCTAGCAGGTAATGCTAAAAATGCAGTCATAGCACTAGCCCATTTCATAAAATCTCTTCTTGAAAAACCTGATTGCTCTAAGGCTTTAGAGATAGAAATCTCATTTTTCAAAAGAGGAAGTTTTTCTAATGCGTCTAAACGGCGATTAAAAATATCTAAATCACTCATTTGTTGTTCCTTAAATTATAGAAATATCATTAAAGATTTTAAAATATTTATTGTTAAGAATAGATAAAAAATGATAATTTTTTAATCAAATATACGAAGTATTTACAATTTAGTATTATTAAGATAATTTTACTCTAAATAAGCAAGTATTACACTTGCTTATTGTTTAACAATGATGATTTCATCATCTTTAGAATCTATAATAATCTCATCGTTTTCATATAATTGATCAGATAATATCATATCACTTAATTTATCTTCTACCATATCATACAAAGCTCTTTTTAATGGTCTTGCACCAAAATCCACATCAAAACCAACTTTTGCTATTAAACTAGCAGCATTATCACTCAAGCTTGCTTTAATACCTCTATTTTCAAGACTTTTTTGCAAGGTATTAAAAAGTAATTTAACTATTTTTTTAGCTTCACTTTCTCCCAAAGGATTAAAAGTAATAATATCATCTAAACGATTTAAAAACTCCGGTCTAAAAAAGTTTCTAAGAGCTTCTTTAATAGTTTTTTCTTTTTCTTCGCCCTTTAACTCCATAATAAAATTTGCACCTATATTAGAAGTTAAGATAATGATAGTATTAGTAAAATCAACCGTTACGCCTTTACTATCTGTAGCCCTACCATCATCTAAAATTCCCAAAAGTATATTAAATACATCTTTATGGGCTTTTTCTACTTCATCAAATAAAATCACGCTATAAGGCTTTCTTCTAACAGCTTCAGTTAATTCCCCACCTTCTTCATGCCCTATATATCCTGGAGGTGCACCTAAAAGTCTTGATACACTGTGTTTTTCCATAAATTCACTCATATCAAAACGCACCATAGCTTTTTCATCATCAAATAAAAATTTAGCCAAAGCTTTCGCACTTTCTGTTTTACCTACTCCAGTTGGCCCTAAAAATAAAAAGCTTCCTATAGGCTTAGTTGCTTGATTTAACCCTGCTTTGTTACGCTTAATAGCTTTAGCTAAAGCACTCAAAGCCTCATCTTGCCCTATGACGCTTTCTTGTAAATACTCTTGAATATGTAAATATTTTTGCTTTTCAGAAGTGAGCATTTTTTGCACACTAATGCCTGTCCATTTGCTTAAAATACCAGCTACTAAATCCTCATCTACTTGATTTTTAAGCAAAACTCCTTCTTGGGTCATTTGTTTCCATTTTTCTTCTAAATTTAAAACCTCTTTTTCACACTCTAAAATTTTGCCATATTCTATTTCAGCAGCCTTTTGGAAATCTCCTTTATTTTTAGCCAAAATAGCTTCATTTTTTAAAGTATCGATTTCTTTTTTCTTTGCACTTATGCCATTAAATACTGCTTTTTCATTTTCAAATTTAGCATTAAGTTTGATTTGCTCTTCTTTTAAATTTGCTAATTCTTTTTTAATCTCTTCTAATCTTTTTTCATTAACTTCATTTTCTTCCATTTTTAAAGCTTCATTTTCTACTTCCAAACTTTCAATTTGTTTTCTAACCTTTCTTAAAGAATTTGGCTCACTTTCTATTTGCATTTTTAATTCCGCTGCAGCCTCATCAATTAAATCAATTGCTTTATCAGGTAAAAATCTATTAGCTATATAACGCTTAGATAGCTTTGCAGCTGCCACTAAAGCACTATCATTGATAGTTACATTATGATGAATTTCTAATTTTTCTTTTATACCTCTAAGCATAGCCAAAGCTTCATTTACACTAGGTTCAGCTACATTTACAGGCTGAAATCTTCTTTGTAAAGCTGCATCTTTTTCAAAATATTTTCTATATTCTTTTAAGGTTGTAGCACCTATAGTATGAAGCTCACCTCTTGCTAAAGCAGGTTTTAAAATATTTGCTGCATCCATGCTCCCTTCATTTGAACCTGCACCTACAATGGTGTGAATTTCATCTATAAATAAAATTACATTCTTATGTTTTATTACTTCATTTACAACAGCTTTTAATCTATCTTCAAATTCACCTCTGTATTTTGCTCCTGCTATTAAAGCACTCATATCTAAAGCTATAACTTTTTTATTTTGCAATGAAGTAGGAACATCTTTTTTTACTATCCTTTGTGCTAAAGCTTCCACCACAGCAGTTTTTCCTACCCCTGGCTCACCTAATAAAATAGGATTATTTTTAGTTTTTCTGATTAAAATTTGCATTAATCTTTGAATTTCTTCTTCCCTACCTATAACAGGATCAAGCTCATTGTTTTTAGCTTTCATAGTCAAATCAATACCAAATTTAGACAAAGAATCAAGTGTTTCATCACTTGTTTTGGTTTCTATTTTAGCTCCTGCTCTAATAAATTCCAATTCTTTTTTAAACTCATTTAAATCTACAAATTTAGACAAAAGTTCTTTAATAACCCCGCTAGCACTTTCTGAAACAAGCCACATATCCACAGCTAAATAACTATCTTTATTTTCTAAAGCCAAGCCTTTTGCTTTTTCTAAAGAATTAATAAATTCATTTGAAAATTTAATATTATCTTTATTTACATTTGAGCTAGTAGGAAAAGATGAAATTTTACTTTTTACTTCTAACTCAAATGCCTCTTTAGAAACATTTAATTTATTAAAAACTTGATTAAGCAAACTGGAGCTATCAACACTTAAAGCCCATAATAAATGCAAAGGTTTTATTTCACTATTCTTAGAATGAATGGCCAAAGAAATTGCACTTTCTATATTTGAAAGCATAGAATCTGTTAAAAAATCTTGTATATTTGCCATTTTTACTCCTTTTTACTTTTATATGAAGTGTATTATATAACTTTAGTCTATTATTGTCAAGTTTATTTAGTTATATTTATAAATAATTTTTTATAAATATACACTAATATCATAAAAATATTTACTTTATTTACGATTTTTTAAGCAAAAATAACTAAAATTAGATAATTATTTTATGAATTCATATTTATTTTGGAGTTTTTCCTTTGAAGACAAAAAGAAATCTTATTATCGCAGCTAGCATTTGTAGTTTAATAACCGCTTCTTTTATTTTTACTAACTTGCAAGCTAAAAATCCCGCTCCTAGCGAAGCAGAAAAAAAAATAGAAGCTTTATCTAAACTTACAAGAACTATGTCTATCATAGAACAATATTATGTTGATGATGTTAATTATACAGATTTGGTTGATAAATCCATAGCAGGTTTGCTTACAAATTTAGATGCCCACTCTTCCTTCTTAGATGAAAAAGGTTATAAAGAACTTAAAGAACAAACTAATGGGGAATTTGGTGGACTTGGTTTTACTATTACCCAAAAAGATGGAGCAATTAGTGTTGTAGCTCCTATAGAAGGAAGTCCAGCGGATAAAGCAGGTATTAAAACTGATGATATTATCTTAAGAATTAATAACGAATCAACTTTAGGTATGACTTTAAATGAAGCTGTTTCTAAAATGCGTGGAGAGCCTAAAACAAAGGTTACTCTAACTATTTATAGAAAAGGCGATGCAAAGCCATTTGATGTAAATTTAAAAAGAGATATCATAAAAGTAGATAGTGTTTATACAAAATTAATTGAAAATGAAAATTTACTTTATTTAAGAGTGACTAATTTTGATAAAAATGTTGTAGATGAAGCTAGTAAAGCGATCAAAAAACATTCTGATACAAAAGGAATTATACTAGATCTTAGAACCAATCCAGGCGGTATTTTAAATCAAGCAGTGGGTTTGGTAAATCTTTTTGTAGATAAAGGAGTAATCGTTTCACAAAAAGGTAAAATTGAAAGCGAGAATGTAGAATTTAAAGCAAATCCTAGTAAAAAAATCACCAATGCACCTTTAGTAGTGCTTGTAAATGGTGGCAGTGCAAGTGCGAGCGAGATTGTAAGTGGGGCTTTGCAGGATTTTAAACGCGCTATTATCATAGGAGAAAAAACCTTTGGAAAAGGTAGTGTGCAACTTATATTACCTATGGATGAAAAAGGTAAAGAAGGCTTGAGACTTACTATAGCAAAATATTATTTACCAAGTGGTAGAACTATACAAGCTGTTGGAGTTAATCCTGATATAGAAGTATTTCCAGGAAAAGTAAGTAAAGAAGAAAATCACAGCTTTGAAATCAAAGAAAGTGATCTTAAAAAACACTTACAAGCTGAACTAGATAAAATCGGACATCAAGAAAAGAAAAAAGACAACAAAGAAGATAAAAATATCATTACCAAAGAACAAATTAATAATGACATACAACTAAAAACCGCAATAGATGCGATTAAAATTTTAAACATTACAAAAGGAGAGTAAAATGGCTATGAAATTAGATCTTTTATATGAAGGAAAAGGTAAAAAAATGTTTAAAACTGATGATGAGAATTTGCTCATCACAGAATTTAAAGATGATTTAACAGCTTTTAATGCAGAAAAAAAGGGTAATGAAGCAGGAAAAGGTGCATTAAATTGTAAAATTAGTACTGAAATTTTTCATCTCTTAGAAAAAGAAGGCATTAAAACCCATCTAGTAGAAACCATCAGCGAAAAAGAACAAATTGTTAAAAAATGTAATATTATACCCATTGAAGTTATTACTAGAAATGTAGCTACAGGATCTTTAACGAAAAGATTAGGCATTAAAGAAGGCACGATTTTACCTTTTGCTGTAGTTGAGTTTTGTTATAAAAATGATGATTTAGGTGATCCTATCATCAATGATGAGCATTGTTTGATTTTAAATCTAGTAAAAAGTGAAAAAGATTTAGAATTAATCAAAAATACCGCAAGACATATCAATTCTATTCTAGTAAAATTCTTTGAATCTAAAGGCTTAAGATTGATTGACTTTAAATTAGAATTTGGTATTGATAATGAAGGAAATATGATCTTAGCTGATGAAATTAGTCCTGATAGCTGTAGATTTTGGGATAGCAAAACTAATGAAAAATTAGACAAAGATCGCTTTAGACAAGACTTAGGTAATGTAAAAATGGCTTACAAAGAAGTCTTAAAAAGAATTTTAAGTTAGGAAAAATAATGAAAGTAACTATAAATATCACACTTAAAAATGGGGTTTTAGATCCTCAAGGCAAAGCCATAGAAAAGGCTTTGCATTCTTTGGATTTTAATAATATTGCAAATGTTAAAACCTCAAAACAAATTAGTTTTGATATAGCTTGTGATGATAAAGAAGAAGCTTTTAAACAAGTTGATTTAATGTGTAAAGAATTACTTGCAAATACTGTGATAGAAGATTATGAGATAATATTATGAAAGTAGCTATTATTCGTTTTCCTGGAACTAATTGTGAGTTTGATACAGCTTATGCCTTTGAAAAATTAGGGGTAAAAACTGAAATCATTTGGCATGAAAGACAAGATTTTAGTGCAGATTTAATCGTATTACCTGGAGGTTTTTCTTATGGAGATTATTTAAGATGTGCTGCTATTGCAAAACTTGCTCCTGCTATAAAAACACTTAAAGAGCATGTTCAAAAAGGTGGATATGTTCTAGGTATATGCAACGGCTTTCAAATTTTATTAGAACTTGGACTTTTAAAAGGAGCTATGAAACATAACAATAGTTTAAGTTTTATTTCTAAAATGCAAGCATTGCAAGTAGTATCAAACAATAATGCTTTTTTGAAAAATTTCCAAAAAAATGACATTATAGAATTACCTATTGCTCATGGAGAAGGAAATTATTTTAATAGCGAAGATGGTATTAAAATGCTAGAAGATAAAGATATGATCTTACTAAGATATATCAACAATCCAAATGGATCTTTAAGTGATATAGCAGGAATTTGCGATGAAAATAAAAAAGTCTTTGGATTAATGCCACATCCTGAAAGAATGTGCGATGATATTCTTGGATCAAAAGTAGGACTTAAAATGTTTGAAGGATTTTTAAATTGCTAAAAATCTTCAAATTTTTTTGTCTTTTTTTACTAACTTTTAACTTATATGCTCAAGAAAATAGTGTTTTTGAAGATTATAACACTTTAGAAAAAAATTACAATCAATTAGATGATCAAGCTAAGCAAATTTATCAAACCATCGCTCCAAGTGATGAGAGTAATTATGAAAGTAAAATCGATGATGAAAATTTCATCCCTCAAGGTTCTTTAGTATTAAACGCAAAAGAATACACTGATGAAGCTTTCATAGATGAAGCTTTTGCTATGGATCTTGAGGTTATTACCACAACTAATGTGAGTTTTGATTTAAATGTGAGTTTTGAAAAAAGTGATGATATGCTTTGGATCAATCCTAATCCTATTTGGGAACAAAAGGCTAATTCATATCATACAAAATTATGGTTTGAAGCTAAAAGTTTAAATGCTAGTTTAAACAAAATCATCGTTTCATTAAGTAGAAATGATCATATTTTTCAAAGCTCATCATTAATTATAAAGCCCATTAAACTTAAAAAAATCGATGCTCCTTCTAATAAATACTCACATATAGTTGCAAGCAATTTGGAAGTTAAACAAGTAAAAGCGAGTAGTTTTGATAATGATAGTATAATTTTATTTATAGAACTTGCGGGAGAAAACACAAATCTAGCAAGTTTTAACATAAAAGATATCCAAAAACAAGGTGTAGAGGCTATTAAAGGCGATTTTGAAAAACAAAGTGGATTTTATTATGCTATTTTAGATAAAAGTAAAACGCGTTTTGATTTTTCTTACTTTAATTTAAATTCTAAAGAATTAAAAGATTTTTCCTTAAAAATAGAACTTAAAGAAGATAGTATAAGTACACAAAGTGATTTAAATCCAAAAACTAATGATTTTAATTTTTACAAACAAGTTTTTTTATGGAGCTTGTGCGGTATTTTCGCTTTATGGTTTGTATTTAAAAAAAGCTACACAGCTTTAGGTTTGGCAATTTTGGCTCTAATAGCAAGTTTTTTAGCTCAAAATAACATATATAAAGCTATATTAAAAGCTGAAAGTAAAGTACAAATTTTACCAACTCTAAACTCAACTCATTTTTATTCTGGGAAATACAAACAAGAAGTAGAAGTGTTAGATTCAAGAGATGAATACAGAAAAATTTTATTTAATAATGGAAAAATAGGCTGGGTGAAAAGTGAAGATTTATCAAAGATTTAAAGCTTTAATATTTTGGGTAGAATTTATTTTATCTATTATATTTTTATGTATTGCCTTTTTATTATTGCAATCGCAAGAAAAAATTTGGAAAATCAGAAAAGTATGGTCAAAACTGCAAAAATATGTAATAAACTATAAAATTCAAACCCAAGGTTCTATACACCCTCAAGCTAATTTGCTTTTAATCAATCATCAAAGCTTGCTAGATATAGTTGTTTTGGAAGATTTATGCCCAAAAAATATATCTTGGATAGCTAAAAAAGAACTAGGTGAACTCCCTGTTTTTAAAACTTTGATTAAAAAACCAAAAATTATTTGTATAGATAGAAGTCCAAAAGGCCTAGTAAAGCTTTTAAAAGAAGCCAAAGAAAGATTAAATGAGGATAGAATTTTAGCCATTTTTCCAGAAGGCACAAGATCTAAAACACAAAAACTTTTAAAATTTAAAGTCGGAGCTAAAATTTTAAGTGAAAAGCTTAAGTTAAAAGTCCAGCCTGTGGTAATTGTTGATTCAGCTAAAATTTTAGACACCCAAAACTTTAATGCAAATAGTGGTGTTTTAAAAGTGGTATTTCTAGATCTTGTCGATACAAGTAAAGATGATTGGCTTGAGCAAACTAGAGAAAAAATGCAAACAATCTTAGATAGCGAAAGGTCACAAGCTTGATTGGTACGATTTTAGCTGTAGGTTTTGGAGGCTTTTTAGGGGCCATATCCAGAATGCTTACTAGCAACCTTTTTAATAAAATCATTCCTCATAACTTTCCTTATGGGACATTAATGGTCAATATAATAGGATCATTTTTAATAGGTTTATTTTTTTCTTATGCAAATTCTAAAGGTGTGCATATTTTTACTAAAAATTTAATTAGCACTGGTTTTTTGGGTGCCTTTACAACTTTTTCAACTTTTTCTTATGAAAATTTGTTATTTTTGCAAAATGGTGATTATTTTCACTTTTTTATAAATATTATTTTAAATGTTATCCTTTGTCTTTTGGCAGTATGGATTGGTTTTTTAATTTTTAAATAAAGGAGATATAAATGCAATTTCAAACTGAAGTTAATCAACTTTTACAACTTATGATTCATTCTTTGTATTCTAACAAAGAAATTTTTTTAAGAGAGCTTATTTCTAATGCAAGTGATGCACTTGATAAACTTAGTTATTTAAGCGTGAGTGATGATGCTTATAAAAATTTAAAATTTGAGCCAAAAATTCAAATTAATTTCAATCAAGAAGCAAAAACCTTAACTATAAGTGATAATGGTATAGGTATGAATAAAGACGATTTAATCAATCATCTTGGAACCATTGCTAAAAGTGGTACAAAAAGCTTTTTAGAAAACTTAAGTGGTGATGCCAAAAAAGACTCTCAACTTATAGGACAATTTGGTGTAGGCTTTTACTCTGCTTTTATGGTAGCTTCTAAAATAGAAGTTTTAAGCAAAAAAGCATTAGATGATAAAGCTTATCTTTGGACTTCTGATGCTAGTGGCTATGAAATAGAAGATGCAAATAAAGATGAACAAGGCACTTGCATAACCTTGCATTTAAAAGATGAAGAGTTTTTAAACTCATACCGCATTGAAAGCATAGTAGAAAAATATTCAAATCATATACAATTTCCTATTTTCATGGAAAAAGAAGAATATTTACCACTAGAAGAAGGTGAAAAAGAACCTAAAAAAGAATTAAAAAACACTCAAATTAATACAGCAAGTGCCTTATGGAGACAAAATAAAGCAAGTTTAAAAGCTGAGGATTATGAAAGATTTTATGAACAAAACTTCCATGATTCAAACAAACCTATGCTTTATATCCACACAAAAGCTGAAGGTTCTATAGAGTACAATTCTTTATTCTTTATACCTGCACAAGCTCCATTTGATCTTTATAGAGTAGATTATAAAAGTGGTTTAAAACTTTATGTTAAAAGAGTTTTTATAAGCGATGATGATAAAGAATTATTACCAACTTATCTAAGATTTGTGCGTGGGATTATTGATGTAGAAGATTTACCGCTTAATGTTAGTCGTGAAATCTTACAAGAAAATAAAATCTTAAAAAGCGTTCAAGAAGCAAGTGTTAAAAAAATCCTAGCTGAACTTAAAAAATTCAAAGAAAAAGATAAAGAAAATTATCTTAAATTCCATGAAAATTTTGGAAAAGTTTTAAAAGAAGGTTTATATGGTTTTGGCGAAAATAAAGACGCTATAGCTAAGCTTTTATATTTTAAAAACTCAAATAAAGAAGAATTAATTGATCTTGAAGAGTATAAACAAAACCTAGCTGAAGGTCAAAATGAAATTTTTTATATTAGCGGAAAAAATGAAAAACTTTTAAGAAATTCTCCGCTTCTTGAAAGCTATAAACAAAAAAATATCAATGTTTTATTACTTGATGAGGAAATTGATACCATAGTTATGCCTATGATGAATGAATTTGAAGGTTTAAAATTTAGCGCTATTAACCATCTAGCTAGTGAAGAAACTAGCGAAGAACAAAAGGCTGAATTTGCAAGCTTACTCATCAAAATAAAAGAAGTTTTAAAAGATGAAGTTGAAGAGGTAAAACTTAGCCAAAGACTTTCAAATAGTCCAAGTTGTATTGTTTATGATCAAAATAAACCTGATTTTGCTATGCAACAAATTCTTAAACAAATGGGACAAGAACAGCAAGTTAAACCTATACTTGAAATCAATCCTAATCATGAAATTTTAAAAGCCTTAAAAGAAAATGATACTTTAGCTAATGAAATGGCACATATTCTTTTAAATATGGCTAAGCTTAGTGAAGGTATGGGTATAGACAACCCTAGCGAATTTAACAATGCTTTAAGTAAAATCGTTTCCAAGGCTTTAGAAAAATGAAAAATATAGCTATTTCTAAAGATATTTTGCACGAATTTTGCATTATAGATGTAAGAACCCCAATCGAATGGAAAAATGGGGTTATAAAAGAAGCTGTACTCATCGCACTTTGCGATGATAATGGCTTTATGAATGAAAACTTTATCCAAGAGTTTAAAGAAAAAGTAGATTATCAAAATAAAAACATAGCCTTTGTGTGCGCTACAGGCTCAAGAAGCAAACATACTGCTATGATGATAGAAGATGCTCTAGGTATAGAATGCACTAATTTAGATGGTGGCATGGTTGCACTTTTATCACAAGGTTATGAAGCAACAAAAGAAGGTTGATTATGAAAAAAATATTTTTATCTTTAATGCTTTGTGCTAGTTTTGTTTTAGCAGAAGTTAAAAATATCGATATTAATGCGGATATTTTGGAAAATTATCAAGTAATCGATATTAGAAAACCTAGTGAATGGGTACAAACTGGCACAATAAAAAATGCCATTAAAATTAGCTTTTATAATGAAGATGGAAGCTTGAATAAAAATTTCGTTGAGGAAATTAAAAAGATTTCAAGTAAAAAACCTATCGCTATAGTTTGCAGAAGTGGAGCAAGAAGTGCTAAGGCTTCTGCTTTACTAGATCAAAATGGCATTGAAGTTACTGATTTAAAAGGTGGTATGAATGCACTTTTATCACAAGGTTATGAAACCTCAAAATAAGTCTAACTAGACTTATTTTTTCTTTGGTCTAAACACAGAAATTACTTCTTCATTATTTTCAATATAAGCTCCACCTATCAAATCTACGCAATAAGGAATAGCAGGAAATATAGGTTCAATACATTCTCTTATAGCTTTTGGATTACCCGGTAAGTTAATAATTAATGATTTTCCTTTTATACCTGCACTTTGCCTTGAAAGTATAGCCGTTGGTACATATTCTAAGCTTTTTGCACGCATTAACTCCCCAAAACCTGGAAGCATTTTATCACACACTGCTTGTGTTGCCTCTGGTGTCACATCACGCAAAGCAGGCCCCGTACCTCCTGTAGTAAAAATCAAATCACATTTTACTTCATCAGCCAAATAAGCTAATTTTTCTATGATTAAATCATACTCATCAGGAATTAGCTCATAATAAAAGCTTTTTTCATTTTTTATATAAGAATCTAAAATTTTTTCTATCTCTACTCCGGATTTATCCTCATAAACTCCGCCACTTGCTCTATCTGAAAGTACCAAAATTCCTATTTTTACCATTTTCACTCCATTATAATTTTTTCTATATCTTGTTTTTCTATTTTTTCATTTTCTAAAAGAATACTAGCTAATCTCACTACTTTTTCTTTCATTAATTCTAAAAATTCTTTCACTTCTTGCTTTTGCTCTTGTAATAAACCCTCATTTGCCATAGCGAAAGTTTCCATAAAAACGAGCAATTCTTTAACCTTTAAAAGATCACTTTGTGCATTAGTGTAACTTTCATTAAAAATAAGCTCCATAGCAACTGAACCTGCTAAAAAAACTTTTATTTTATTTAATAATTCTGATTTTGATTTGATAGTATTTTCATATTCTTTAAACCTATCTTCAATTAGGGTAATTTTTTCAAATTTAACATCAAAATAAAAAGCACACAAGGCTTTAGCTGCTTGATATGTGGCTTGAATTTTTCTTTCCTTGTCGCTTAGAGAAAAAATCTTTTTTTTACCCATTAAAACTTTATTAAGCACTGCAAAAAAATCATTTTCTTCTATTAAATCTGATTTTCTTCTTATAGCATTAATAGCCGCTTCATTAACTAAAGTCTCCAAGGCAGCTCCACTAAAACCCACACTAGCTTTTGCAATTTTTTCCAAATCTACGCTAGATTTTTTTTCTTTCATATAATTTTGCAAAATATGCATTCTATCTTTAAAATCAGGCAAAGATATAAAAATTCTTCTATCAAAACGCCCTGATCTTAATAACGCATTATCCATAAGATCGATTTTATTTGTAGCAGCCATCACTATAACACCACTATTATCTTCAAATCCATCCATTTGAGTTAAAAGTTGATTTAGCGTATTATCTCTTTCTACATTGGAAAAATCCCCTCTACTTTTACCAACTGCGTCAATTTCATCTATAAAAATAATACTTGGAGCTTTTGATTTAGCTTTTAAAAAAAGCTCTCTAACTCTTTTTGCGCCCATACCTACATAAATTTCTACAAAACTAGCCCCACTTTGATAAAAAAATGGCACCCCAGCTTCACCTGCTACTGCTTTTGCTATCAAGGTTTTACCTACTCCAGGAGGGCCTACTAGCAAAACGCCTTTTGGCATTTTCACGCCAAAATCTTTATATTTTTGAGGATTTTTTAAAAAATCAACGATTTCCAAAAGCTCCACCTTAGCCTCATCAACCCCTGCTACATCTTTAAATTTAACTTCACTTACTACATCTTGTATGGTGTTATTTTGTTCATTTTTTTCTAAAATATTTTTTTCTAAAGAAAGTAAATTTTGCCTATCTTTGTTTTTTTTATTAAGAAAGAGTAAAAAGCTTATGAGAAAAGCAAGTAAAATAAATATCAAAAAAAACTCACTCAAATCATAATCTTTAGCATATTCTAAAGGAATTTTTTGCCACAAAGCATTTAAATCCACTACATCTTTAGCGATTAAAAAATTTCCTTCTTTGCTTTTTAATAATATTTCATTATTTTCTACTATAGCCTTTTGGATTAAATTTTGTTCTAAAAGCTCTTCATAAGCAGCCTTGCTAATATAATCTGGTTGATTTTTTAAAAATGCAATCAATATAAAAACACAAAGCAATAAAAATGAAGCCAAGATAATCTTTTTATTTTTCATCCTCTAACCTTACATAGTTACAATCTTCTTTGCATTCATATTTTTCAATACTTATCCATTGTTTAGCAATATCTTCTTTGCTTGTAATTTTGATTTTATTAAAAAATTGATCATAGCCTTCATAAAAACCATCTTTTTTACTCTCGACTAAAATTTCTAAAATATTTTTTTGGTTTTTTCTAAACTCATAATTATTTTGTGCGACTATATCTTTTAAAATATTTAATCTTTCTTTGGCTATATCACCATTAATTCGCTCACTCATAGAAGCAGAATGCGTTCCATCGCGTGGTGAGAAAATAAAAGCATGGATATGTGTGAGTTTAAATTGTTTGAAATTTTCTAAAGCTTCTTGCCATATCAACTCACTTTCCCCAGGATGTGCTACGATAAAGTCTGTTCCTAAAGCAAAACCTTTTTGATTTAATTCATTAAACAATGCTAAATCATTTTGCGTGTGTGATCTTCTACGCATAATGCGTAGCATTTTTTCATGAGTGTGTTGCAGGGCAATATGCAAATGCTTTTCAAGCCAAGCTTCATCTAAAATTTCTTTAAAACTCTCATCAATTTGAGCAGGTTCTAAACTCCCAAGTCTTACTCTTTTTATACCATTAATCTTGCCTATTTCTTGCAGTAACTTTCCAAGTGTAGTTTTATCTTTTAAACCATAACTTCCTATATTAGTACCCGTTAAAACTACTTCACTATAACCATTTTGAGCCAAAAGTTTGATTTGTTTTATTATTTCCTCGCTTGGCATGCTTCTTGATTTACCTCTAACACTTGGGATTATGCAATAACTACAAGCAAAGTCACATCCTTCTTGAATTTTTACAAAAGCTTTAGTGTGATTTTCATAATTACTTACGATTTTTGTATCGATAAAGCGTAAATTTCCAAGCTCATAAAAGGCTTTATCCTGTGAGATTAACTCGTTAATTTTATCTTTATTAGAAGCTCCTAAAACTCCAAAAATTTCTTTTTTATTAAAAAAATCCTTTCCCTTGCTTACAGCACCACAGCCTGTAAGTATAACCTTAACTCCATTTTTTTTTACACTATTAATATAACTTCTAAGCCCACTATCAGCACCATTTGTAACCGTGCAAGAATTTACCACTATCACATCAGCTTCTTGTTCATTTTGTGTGACAATATGATCTTTAATATAAGTTTTTAATAATTGCGTATCATAAATATTAGTTCTACAACCAAAAGTTTTAAAATATACCTTTTTTTTCAAATATCTTCCTTATTTTCTATAAATTCATGTTTTGCCATATATAAATTTTGCGATGGATAGGCTATTTTTATATCATCATGTTTATTAAATTCATTGATAATTTCTTTACTTATATTACTTCTTAAAACCAAGGCCGCATAAGAATTTGTCATATACCAAGCAGAAATTCTCATACCATAACCTTCTAAAAATGTAAAAAACCTAGGTTCTACTTTAGGATTTCTAATGCTGTATTCATTTCTTAATTTATTCATGGATTCTTTTGCAATTTTTGTATAGCCTTTGGAAGCTTTTATAACGATTTCTTCTACTATATCTAAGGCTTTTTGATGATTTGAATCAAAAGTTAAAGTAATATCAAGTCCATCCCAAATTGTTTTCATCCCATGATGAGTATAATTTGATATAAGATTGGTAAAAATAAAGTTATTTGGTATGAAAATTATCCTACCACTTCTTCGATTATCTGTATAAGTTAGTAAAGATATATCTTCATACAAAGTTATTCTTAAAAATGAAATATCAATTATATCGCCGATATAATGTGTATTGTTTTGAAAAACTCTCACCCTATCACCCACTCTAAAACTTCCACCAAAAACTATCACACACCAACCAAGCATAGACATAAACATATCTTTCATAGCAATAGCCAAACCAGCAGAAGCAAAACCAAGAACGGTCACTAAATAGCTGATATTTTCAATATATCCAAAAAGCAAGATTAAAACAATTACATTGATATTAATAAAATTAATGATTTTATTTGCTGTATAAAAGCGATCATTATCACCTATATATTTTCTAGCTATAAATTTGAGTAAAAATGCTATGGCTACAACTATAACAATAGCCAAAACTATATTGAAAGCTCTTACACCCTGAATTTTAATTGAAGCTGTCGTTTTTTCAATCTCTTCTTGAATTTTTTTCTCATACACAGAATAAGAAATTTCTCCAAAACGCAGAGTTTGTGAAAAATCTCTAACCATTTGATTGGATATTTTTAAATATTCATCATGCTCTTTATTAGAAGATAATTTAGCTATTTCAGCTACTAAAACATTTTCTTTTATAAGCTCATCTAAAGTTTGCTTAAAACTATTTAAAAGATTGACATATTCTTCTTTGTCACGTCTTAATTTTTTTATATGTGAGTATGCTGAAATAATAGCTAAAGGATTAGTTAGCTTATCTATTTTATCAACTTCTTCGGGTGCCAAAACCATCTTAGAAAAATTTGCACTTTTATACTCACTTAAAAGCTCTAGTCTTTCTTTTAAAATTAAAATTTGTCTTTCTATAATGCTTTTATTGCGTTCATTAGCTTTTAAACTTTCTTTTTCTAAAGCCAAAATTTCATCTTGAGTTTTTTTGTAAATGTTAAAATTATTATATTTAATTATCCAAGTATTATATGCTAAATTATTATGTAATTCATTTAATTTTTGTTCTAAATGCTCTATATCATCTTGCGCTAAAAGTAATGTAAAGGGTAAAAGTAAAATCAATATAATTTTTTTCATGCAAACACCTCTAAAGTGTATAAAATATCTTCTTTAGATATATCATTTTTTATACAAGCTTTTCCTAAACCACAAGCTAAAACAAAATTAATCTTTTGAAAATGTGTTTTTTTATCTAAGAAAAAGGCATTATAAAACTCTTCTATATTTGAAATTTTATAAGATATGGGTAATTTAAATTTCACAAGCAATTTTTGTACTCTTTGGCATTCTTGCTCGCTTAATAACCCCAAATTTAAAGCTAGAATATTTGCCATGTTCATACCTATAGCCACGGCTTCACCATGTAAGTACTTTTTATATCCTGTTTGATTTTCTATAACATGAGCAAAAGTATGACCATAATTTAAAAGCATTCTTAAGCCACTTTCTTTTTCATCTTGTGAAACCACATTAGCTTTAAGTTCTATACTTTTTTGGATGATTTGAGCCAAGGTAATATCATCAAGTTTAGTATTTAAAAATTTATCCTCATCTAAATTTTCTAAAAAAGATAAAATTGCTTCATCAAAAACCACAACCATTTTGATAAATTCAGCCATGCCAGCAGCTAGTTCTCTTGAAGGTAAGGTTTTTAAAAACTTACTCTCACAATACACCGCTTTTGGCTGATAAAAAGTACCTATTAAGTTTTTACCAAATTTATTATTCACCCCGGTTTTACCACCCACACTTGCATCCACACAAGCTAGTAAAGTTGTTGGGATATTGATAAATTCTATCCCTCTTTGATATATACTTGCTACAAAACCACCCATATCAGAGATCACCCCGCCACCAAAGCTTATAAGCAAGCTTTTTCTATCTAGCCTATAAGTACACATTTGATCTAAGATATATTCTATAGTTTGTAAATTTTTATACTCTTCACCATCTTTGATTTTTATAACAAAAAGTTCTTTAGCATGAATTTTTTTCAAAAGTGTATCCAAATGTAGTTTTGCAACTAATTCATTAGTTAAAATCACTACTTTAGTATTAAAATTTAATTTTTCTAACTCATTTATATAGACATTATAACTTGTATTTTTATCTAAATTTACCTTAACTTGCATTCTTTTCTCACAATGATGGTATAAACAATTGATAATTTTTATTCATCTTATAATATATCGTATTTAAATCCGTTTTTAAAATTTTATTGAAATTGTTTCCTAAAATTTTTTCATTAAATGGTACAAAATGCAATATATTTTGTTTGTAAGAAAATTTATTGATAGGATTATGTTCTTTTTCTTCTATCAAAAGTAATTTTTCATCATGAAGTTTTGAAAGGCTTTCAAAATACTGATGATATTCAAAAATTTCGGCTTTATTTAATTTTAAAGCATAGTAATACAAGGCAAGGCCTAGTTGAATTTGCTTGTTAAAATCAAGCATAATAGAAGCAATACCCTCTACATCTTCAAAATTTGAACTTAAAACTACAGAAGATTTTAAATCTGCAAAATCCCCTTTACCTGCTTTTAACACAGGAAGTTTTAAAGTAAAAAGAAAACTTTTTTCTTTTTCAAAAAGATAATCCTCCACCACTAGCAAACCTATGCTAGTATTTTCCACAAAAGGTTTAATGTTTTTTATATTTGTGCTTTCAAAGTCAAATATCACTTCAGTGCTATTTTTATGCAAGGATTTAAGTTTATAATACATAGGAGTTAAAGTAGGATTAATCACCTTAAAATAAAGTTTTTTGCTATTGATTCTTACATGCAAAAGCAAGCTTGCAAAAATAAGCTTTTCTATAGCAAACTCACTCATTTTTTTCATATCTATAATACAAAGTATATTATCTCCAAAAGGCGATGGAAAGCGTCCTAAGCTTGTTTTAACATTAGTAAAAACACTTTGCAAAACTTTAGGATCACCTACGATTAAAATGCTATCATTTGGCATTAAAATAAGCCCAGGTCTTGCCAAAATAAATTCATTATTTCTATAAACCATTACGATTTTAAAGCGTTTTTGGCTAATAGAGCTTATGTGCCTATAAGCAAAGCTTGACCCTGCAGGAATTTTAACCTCCATAATCTCACCTTGTCCAAGCCCTATAAATTGTGCCATTGAAGGCATATTATCCAAACAACCTGTCAATCTTGTACTTAAAGTATCATAAATATTAATTACTTCACAAAAATTATCATCAATTTGGCTATTCCACAAATCCATAATAACTATATTTAATCTTGGATGTAATTTTCTTAAATTTTGATAGCAAGCTAATGTATCTGCTTCTTCTTGCATATAAATAATAGCTTGATGAAAATTTTCTTTTAATAAATTTTCTAGCTTAATCAAACTCGTAGGATCAAATTTAAAAAAAGAAATTTGTTCATTCTCTAAGTCTAAGTCTACGCTATCATCATTATAATACACAACACTCAAAGACTCTTTGAAGGTTTTGTTATTATAAATTTTCTTTAAAAAATCTTTCGCAAAAGGTCCATCAGCTAGTAATAAAATCTTATTCATTCACACCTCTAAAATATAAAGCATAATTATAGCAAAGTTATAGTTTATATTTTAAAGTTTTA
>NZ_JAKMSK010000009.1:0-83963 GCF_025772605.1 Campylobacter sp. CNRCH_2016_0050h
AATTTCATTATGTTTTAATATAGATTTTCTAACTTCAATTAAAGGATCTATATCTTTTTTTAAATCATAAATATCCCTCCAAATATAAAAATCCGTATTTAATTTATAATCAATAGCTATAGGCACAACTGGAAAACGAACATCAAAGTTAAAATTATTATCAACCCATATATCCCAATCATCTCCATAATTTGAAATCCAAAAAAGATCTGTCTCTTGAAAAAACCTAAAATCAGCAACTTTGCATCTTCTAAATATATTTGATCCAATAAATACAAAATTTTCTGGTAATCCTGATGTCATTTTTAACATCTCTCCACCTGAATACACACTAATAAATTCTTCTAACAAAAAAGGTGTGGCAAACAACAAATCAAATCTTAAAAAAATATAATAATCATATGTAAAACATTTTTCTTTTTCATATTCTTTTCTTAATTTATAAACTCTTTTTATAGAAGCATCTCTTCCATAAAAAACATCTTTTTTTTCTATAATGTATCTTTTAGGCTTATACAAAGACAATAGTTCTTTTATATCTTCTTTTGTAACACTAACATGATTTAATTTTGCATTAAATAATCTTCTAGAAGGACCCATACCATCAGTTGTATTCAATTCATCCCAAGTATGAAAAAAAATATCAATATTGCTGGCAAAAGTATAATTCGGATGTAAAATATTTTTTACAAAATATTCATAGGTTTTTTTATAAGTTCTAAGATGGCCATAAAAATGAATTGCAATTTTCATTGGCTAATCCTTGTAAATCTTAAATTTATCATACTCTTTCATTTTTTCAAAATTATTAAAGTACTCATAAAATTTAAATAAAATATGACCTAAGGAATATGTTATATTTTCAATATTTAAATCTTGTAATAAATTAAAAAAAATTATTTGAGCTAATGGTTGCCTATTGTATCCAGATTGTGTCTCACAAGGTAATTTACTAAATATAGTCTCCATTACAATGTTATAATCTTGTTTCATATAAAAAGATATTTTTTGCTCAGCAATATCCATATTACCATAAATTAATGCAAGTTTTGTCTGTTCTATAATATATATATAATTTTCTGGATCGTTTTCAAAGGCCTTATTTAAAATTTCATTTTTTATTTCATAAGAAAAATTATAATTATCTTTAATTGTAAAGTATATATATGCAAAAGAAGCTGCTCTATGTAGATTATTAATCTGCATTTTTGAATTAAAAATTATGTCTAGCTGCTCTTCTATTGAAAACAAATCAGTAAATCTTTTAATTTTACAATCTCCTATTAAACAAGCTAGTTTCATATATAATGATGATTTAGAACAAAATACAGATTTCAAATTTGATAATAAACACAAATCAAAAAATATTTTTTCCATTTCACCTTCTATTTTAATACCCTGGAAATCACTAGATAAAACTATAAAATCATTACCATATAAAATATTAATAGAATTTTTTAATTTGGCAATAACCTCTTCATCTGGACCAATTAAAACTATCTTTTTGCCACTTTGATATAATTCAAAAACTAGCTTTTCAACCAACTCCAAGGGAAAAAATCTATCAAATAACATATCATGAAATATTACTTTTCTATAATCATATCTCATGATATTATCTCCATTGCGAATATGAATTCCCACATATTTATCAAAATCATTTGTTTTAAAATACTGAATAATTTTTCTATATTTTTCTGTAAAACAAATTTCTCTCCATAATTTTTTACATCTTTCAAAATAATCATGGACACCAATACACTCATGATTTATTATATCTGCCTTCCAATATCCCAGCATTTCTCCAAAACAACCTTCGGAAATATTTTTTATATCTATAACATTAATTGGCTCTATAAAATCTATCTTCCTATTTGTATAAGAGTATTTTTTCAGAAAATTAAAATTAAAAATATTCTCTTCTTTTTCAACAAAAACATCATATTTATCTTTTTTACTTCTAGGTAACCACCACAATCCAAATTTAAATCCTGTTTTTTCAGCTAAATACATAGCATTTAAAACAGCTATCATTCTAGCACCAAAACCATCTTGTCGGGTAGGAATTATAATACCTTTATACTTTCTTATAAAAATTTGAACTTTTTTTAACTTTAAAGAATTTTTCCCTTGAAGTGAAAATTTTACGTATCTTGCAGATATTCTTTGAGATAAACTAATCTCTATAGAATTTAAATTATTCCACACAAATAAATCTTTTTCAATATATTGCCAATGCTCCTTATCATTAGAAACATAAACTTCTAATGTTTTTATTGCTTCTGGATCTATTGAACTATTATAAACAATAATAGTCTCTATTTTATGTTCTGATTCTAAATCTATCATCCACCATGGATTAAATTCGCAAGCAGTACAACTACTATAAGGTATTTTTTGATTATATACACAAGGATTAACTGCCCTACAAGCATCATTTTCTCTAGACATTTTACATACAGAACTTTGTGTTGCTATTTTTCCTATGGCAATATCTATCAAATCATCTTCTTTCCAAAACATAACTTTAATTTACTCCCTCTAAAGTATTTTTATTCATTTCAATCAATTCTATCTCAATACTTCCTGAAGACAAAGCAGGAAGCATAAATATTATTTTTTCATCACTATTATTTTCGACTAAATAATACCTATCAAAACGCAATTTAACTCCTTTAATAGAAGTGATATAGTAATATGAACAAAATTCATTATTTTTATCAATAGGATTTATTTTTATCAATAAATATTGAGATTTTATCAACAAAGGAATGTCATGTTTAATTTTGCAATGCTCTTTATTCTCTAAAACAATACTTAACTTTTTAGCAACAGTAGAGCAAAGCAAATCCAATGTAGACTTGATTACGCATATATACTGTTGTTCATAGCACATTAAACTAAAATCATTTTCATCTATCATAGAAGCATTTCTTGTTAAAGAAAATATATTAGAAAAAAATACATTTTTTCCAGTTTTACGTGTTCTAAGATTTTTTATAGGAATATATTTTTCATTATTTTCTCCAGCAATTCCACCGAGAATATTTAGTCCATTTTTATCTTTATAAAATTTTAACTCAGAAATTTCTATTTCGTCATCTAATGTAATATGATAATACATTTTATAAGTGTTATTTCCATCTACTATTTTTATATAATCTTTTTCAATACTAAAAATACAATCGCTAGAAAAATTCCAATTTTGAATAAATATTTCACTCTTAATGGAAATTATTTTATCAACGACAAAAAAAATATCTTTTTTAATATCAATATAAATTGCTCTAAAACGACTTACATTTTCATAAGGTTTATCTTGAAATACATAATAACTTTTATCTTTATAAGATAAATTTATCATTAAATAAGTTTCACTATTCCATAAAAATTTTCTAGCTTTCTCTATGAAAACAACATTATGCGATAAAGGACTTTGCAAAAAGGTTCTATAAGGAGTTTTCTGATATCCTCCAAAACCGCCATCTACTAAAACCATTTTATTGTTAAAAAAATAAGTTAAACTCATATGATCATTATGACCATGAATAATTCTAGCTGGACCAAATCTAATAGAATACTGAGATGCATTATTTTCCCAAGAACTTCTTCCAAAAACATATCCTCTCTTATAAATTTGTGTCAAAGGATATGATTTATCTGCTAAGATTTGCTCACAATACCATTTTAAATCATCATTCATTATTTTAAAATTTGGAGCAATATAAGGAGTATCTCCTAGTGGAATATATTTTCCACTAGGAGTTAAGGAATACTTCAAAAAGACACTTGCCTTTTTTATCATCTCTTCTAAATTTAAACTTTGGCACACATTTATAAAATTAAATAAATTTAAAACATATGAAAATCTAGACATATTGTAATGATGATACATTATAGCTTGTTCGTTAGTGACACCTTCTTCGTCAAAAGCGTGGTTAAAATTATCCATTATTCTATATATGATTTTATCCTGAATATTCCATTTTTTAAAAACAAATTCAGTCTTTAACAAAATAATATTTTGATCTAATCCATGGTTCCAGTTTCCATCATAATTTTCATCATTTAATAGATATTCCATATGTTTTTCTATACTTGCAATAAGCCAAAATGGTACTTGCTGTTTATCTATTAAACAATAACAAAGCAATAAAAAATCTAATCTTAAAGCTACAGTGTGTCCTGACCACACTTGTTCATGTTTATTGATGGTTTTATTGTCCCATTCCCACCAATTTTTTATATGCCAAAGAACTATTTCTCGAGATTCTTTTGTTATAATTTTATTATGCAATGGTAAAATTAAAGATCTAGATAATGTATGAAAATGCCACGCTTCCGATGATTTCATAAAAAAAGTCTTGTCCCAATCTTTTTCAGATGTGACCAAAAAATCTGAAATTTTATTACCACTATGACCTTTTAAATATCCTTGTTTCACTTTTGTATATTCTGCATTTAAGACATCAAATTCAATTTCTTGATATAATTCCGGAAAAAAAGATTCTAAAAACGAGTTTTTCATAAATTTTCCTATAAAACTTTTTCCTTCAATTCTTGATATATTTTTACATTATTATATCTATTTTTTACAATATCTATATTTTTTTTTCTTAACGACTCTCTGCTGTTATAATTTAAAACAAATTTTATATAATCTAAAGCACTCTGAACATCTTTAATAATCCATTCTTTTGTATATATTTTTTCTGCTTCTTCCCAATTCCACAGTATAGGAATACATCCAGATATAACACCATCGGCCAATGCATAATGAAATGACTCATGATCACTAGGAGATAGAATAAAATCTATTTTTTGATACCATTCGGGCATATTATTACCATACTCATCAAATACCACTGCATTTTTCAACGCAATATTTTTTTCGATTCGATCATATTGTTTATAGTAATATTCAAGCTCACAAACCCTACCTGGAGCGTGCATCCACTCATATTGCTCAGGTCTCATACCTTTAATATATAATTTAGCCTCTGGATATATTTTTAATATATTTTCTAACAAATCTAAAGCTCTATCTAAACGTTTGCTCTGCGGTGTAATACCCACCATACCAAAATTTAAACCAATTTTTTTATGCAAGTCATTACATATAAAGTCATCCATTAATACATAATTTGGAATAACACATGTTGTATTTTCTTGCCAACCAAAAATATCTGATGCTAACTTTCTAATCCTCTCTGATACAAAAATAATTTTATCAACATTTTCTATGTTTAGCTGGTGACCAAATTTCACAGCCTTTTGTCTCACTTCCTGTGCATGGATGCGAACTATAAGTTTATTGTTTTTTGAGATATTTTTTGAATACCAGACAGCATTAGATAAACCCCATTCGCAAAAAATCACATCTGAATTATGTACACAATATTTACTTCTATCTAAATATTTATTATCCCCCCATTCCCATAGATCCTTATCCACCATAAAACCTATAGACTTTAAATAAGAATAAAAATGATCTATAAATTTATAGTCATGGCTTGCAATTGTAATTTTTTTATTTTTTACATCACTAAGTTTATCTTCAAAAAAATTCTTGCGATTGTCAAATAAATATGGAAAAACCAACGCTTTGTAGTCAATTTCAACTTGGTTTTTATTTTCTATAACACTCTCTAACTCATCAATTTCATTAATAAAATATGGATATTGCTTACCAAAAAGCTTCTTATTGATTATATTAGGATAGCAAATTATAGGTTTTTCCAAAACTAATGATTCTAAAATTTTTGTTGAAATTTCAAGAGTGCTCTGTTCAAAATATTTTGGTCTAAAGCCGTAAAGATAATCTACAGAAGATAATTTTTCTAATGTTTGATTACGATTTAAATTTGGATAATACTCAACAAAATTATAAACTAAGCATTTCTTAATTTTTTCAATAAATTCAGGATAATCGTCAAAATCACTTCTTGCGCTAATTTTACTAGATATGATCAATAATTTTATTTTTTTACCCTTATCGTTTAACTCTTTAACTTTTAAAATTAATTCTAAAACACCCCATTCAGGTTGAATTTTTCCACCATAACCTATAATAATTTCATCTGATTTTTTTATATATTTTTGTTTTACATTTGTATTTTTATCAAAAACAACTGGTGGAAAATAAAAACTCTTATTAAATTTAATATTTGTTTTTTGCTCTACAAATTCTTTCATTTCTTGGGTTTGCCATAACCAAAAATTAACATGACGATTAATATTTTTTAGAAGATCTCCTGCTAACTCTTTTAACTGTATACCATTTTTATTTAATATATAAAAATCAGTTAAGTATGGAACCAATCTGTATTTAAAATTATTATTTTTGGTAAGTTCGTGTGTAACTGCTATACCTCTGGTTATCAAAAGTTGAATATTTGGTGTAACATAATCTATATAATTTAATATTTGAGATATTTCAGATACTGATAATTCTTCTCTTATATTTAAATCTTTTGGCTCTAAAATCAAATAATTATTTTGTATATTAGGCATAAAATTGGAAATAATCAAATTATTTTGTATATTAACCTTAGAAAAAATAATTACATGTGCATCTAAAATAGCTAAATTAAAAATAGAAGATAACCACACCGAAGAACCATCAACAACATTAAGATTTATATCTCCATATAACAAGATAATAGGCTTATCTTGATTTTTTTTAACAAAATCACTTAACTTTTTGTTAGCATAAACTGTTTTATATAAATCTATCGTTTTAGATTCTAAAAGCTTTTGTTTATTAGTTTGATTTTTGTTAAAAAAACTAAACATTTTTTTTATTTTCAAAGCCATCTTAATTATTTTTTGTTGTTTTAATTGATTATATTTAAATTCATAAAAACTAGCTATACGCTTATATTTTAGCCTAGAACCTTTATAGTCTTCTAGCTCTTTAAGGCATTTTTCATATAATCGCTTATATTTTAGCCTAGAACCTTTATAGTCTTCTAGCTCTTTAGATAAAATTTCATTAGATCTTATTTGCTCTTCATATGTTATTTTATAACTATCCAATTCTTTAGATAAAATTTCATTAGATCTTATTTGCTCTTCATATGTTATTTTATAACTATCCAATTCTTTAGAAGAAGTTTCGTACAATCGTTTATATTTCAATCTAGAACCTTTATAGTCTTCTAGCTCTTTAGATAAAATTTCACATCTTTGATTAAGTATTAATTTTTCATCATTATAATAGATATCAGTATTTTTTAATGCTAAAATTGCTACCAAGTTAAGATTGGTATCTTGGATATTAATAATTTTTAATTTGCACCTACTAAATAAATTGGCTAAATTTGTATATGTAATTATCTCTTCCTTGGTACAAAAACAGACTGTAGCTAAATCTAAATTGAATATTTCTTTAAAATTAATCATATTAGCAATATCAACCAATACTATTGTTTTATCTTCTACATCTTGTAAATTACTACTATAAGGTAGAACAAACTCCTCTGAAATTTTACAATATATCTCAATATTGTTATCTTCAATCAAATTAACTACTTTATTAAAACCACTATCTTTAAAGTAATTTAAAATATCAACAATTCTCATAATAATCAACCTTTTCTATGAAAAACCATAAAACTATTTTTATTTGATAAGATATTATACGGAACCACATTTTTTAAAAAAAACCCAAAAGGTTCTAATACTTTACTATATCTTTTTTTATTGCGGTATTTTATATATTTAATTTTTTCACCAATTGTTTTTTCACTATCAACCGCATCTATATAATCAGAAATAATAATTATAGAATTATTTTTAGCGTGATATGCTAAATTTTTTACAGATTTTTCCCATAAATTATCTTCGACTATATGAAACATTACATCTATGCATACAACCACATCAAAAGCCTTATTTAGAACAAAATTATCAAGATCATCTTGTTTAAAAAAAATTTCCGGATAATTTTCTTTACAAAAACTAATTGCATTCACACTACTATCTATTCCACTTACAATATGTCCTGAAGAAAAAAGTCCATTGGAAAAAAAACCCTTTCCACACCCTGCATCTAAAACTTCTAATGATTTTTTTCCAATATAATATTTATTAATCAATTTTAAAATCATTGATAATCTATGAATATAAAATTCAAAATTTTCGTAATTACTTATTCCTTTATCTCCTCCTGAATACAGACCTAATTTTCCATGCCTTTGATTCCAAAAATCGATAAGATTATTTTTCATTATAAATTACCACAAAAATTTAAAATATTTTTCCCATAAGAAATATCATTTTGGACTTGCATAAATTCTCTATGCTTCACTAATATTGCAACAACATCTGCTTCATTTAATGCCTCTTCTAAAGAAACTAATTTTATATTTACTTTATCTTGTAATTTTAGCGGAAGTTGTTTTATGTTTGGCTCTACAACTAATATTTGATTAGCATCATCATTTGCAAGTTTAATAACTATATCCAAAGCTGGAGATTCTCTTAAATCATCAATATCTGGTTTAAATGCTAAACCCAAACAAGCAATTTTGGGCTGTGATAAATTTTTTACCTTTTCTTTGATTTTTTGTATGACAAAATTTGGCTTATCGCTATTAACCTCCCTAGCTGTTTTTATCATTTTAGCTTCATTTGGATTTTGATGTACTATAAACCACGGATCTACTGCGATACAATGTCCACCAACTCCACAACCAGGTTGTAAGATATTTACTCTAGGATGACGGTTGGCAAGTTTTATAAGCTCCCATACATTTATATCTAATTTGTCACATAAAATAGATAATTCATTAGCAAAAGCTATATTCACATCTCTAAAAGAATTTTCTGTAAGTTTTGCCATTTCTGCTGTCCTAGCATTTGTTTTAATGCATTCGCCTTGAACAAAAATTTTATATAGATTTATTGCTTGTTCTGTGCATTGCTGTGTCATACCTCCTATAATTCTATCATTTTCAACAAGTTCTCTTATAACTTGTCCAGGTAAAACTCTTTCTGGACAATGAGCTATTTTAATATCAGATTCTTCACCGATTTGAT
Source organism: Campylobacter sp. CNRCH_2016_0050h (assembly GCF_025772605.1). Classification (NCBI taxonomy): domain Bacteria; kingdom Pseudomonadati; phylum Campylobacterota; class Epsilonproteobacteria; order Campylobacterales; family Campylobacteraceae; genus Campylobacter; species Campylobacter sp. CNRCH_2016_0050h. Next base: position 9,043 of record NZ_JAKMSK010000009.1, read on the forward strand.
GAGGAAAAGTCAAATCAGGCCTTTCATCTGCGAGCCATTTGGCCATTTGTTCCGTTGCTCCAACTGGGGATGTTGACTCTAAAATCACTAAATTTCCCTTCTTTAGGACTTTTGCTACTGATTTTGATGCTGCCTTAATGTAATCCAAATTGGGCTCATGATCTTCCCCTTTAAAAGGAGTTGGTACTGCAATGATAAAAGCATCTGCTTCATCTGGCAATGTTGCTGCTTTAAGATAACCATCTCTCACAACAGCATGCACCAAAATATCTAATTCAGGCTCTATAATATGAATTTTTCCTTGATTTATAGTATCTACTACTTGTTGATTTATATCTACACCTAAAACTTTAACTTTTCTACTAGCAAAAACAGCAGCTGTAGGAAGCCCTATATATCCAAGACCTATTACACAGACTTTGTTAAAATTATTAATCACAACAATCTCCTTTTTTTATTAATACCTCTATAATTTTCTCACAAGCGTTACCACTACCATAAGGGTTACTTGCTTTACTCATTTTTTTATATTCATCTTCATCATCAATCAACTCTTGAGCTGCTTTAATGATACCGTTTTTACAAGTACCCACCAACTTCACTGTTCCAGCTTCTATAGCCTCTGGTCTTTCCGTTGTTTCACGCATTACTAATATAGGTTTTCCAAGACTAGGAGCTTCTTCCTGCACACCGCCAGAATCCGTAATAATAAAATAGCAATTTGACATAAGATACACAAACTCTTCATATTTAAGAGGATTTACTAGATAAATATTAGAAATATTTACAAGAAGTGCTTTTACTGGCTTTTGTACATTAGGATTTAAATGAACAGGATAGACTATGTCAATATTTGGATTATTAATTGCTATAGTTTTTAATGCCTCACAAATTTGTAAAAAACCTTCACCAAAATTTTCTCTACGATGTCCTGTAACTAAAATAAATTTTCTGCTGTTATTTATTTTATATTTATTTTCAATAGAAGATAAAATTTTTGTCTCAAATGCTGTATCATTTTTTATTTTTTCTATCATATAAAACAATGCATCAATAACTGTATTACCAGTTACGAAAATATTCTTTTTATCTTTTCCTTCTTTTATAAGATTTTCAGCACTTTTAGTTGTTGGAGCAAAGTGAATACCTGATAAAATACCAACAATTTGTCTATTTGCTTCTTCTGGCCAAGGATTGTAAAGATTATAAGTCCTTAACCCTGCTTCAATGTGTGCTACTTTTATTTTTTGATAAAAAGCTGCCAATGCTGTAGCACTTGCAGTAGTAGTATCTCCATGCACTAAAACAACATCTGGTTTGAAATCATTCAATACATTTTTCATACCACAAAGAATTTTAAAAGTAACATCATACAGATCTTGATTTTCACTCATGATATTTAAATCATAATCTGGCTTAATATTAAAAACATCTAGAATTTGATCCAACATTTGTCTATGTTGTGCAGTTACACAAATTTTAAAATCTACATCATTTCTATTTTCCATTATTTTAACTAATGGAGCCATTTTTATAGCCTCTGGTCTTGTTCCAAAAACAACTAAAACCTTTCTCATTTAAGCCAAATCCTTTTTTTATATTTTTTTAATATATCACAAAGTTTCACACATTACCTATCGCATAAAGTTGTATAATACCTACTATTTTTTCATCTTGAGTGACAACTATTTCTTTTATTTTATGTTTTAACATAAGCTCTTCTGCTTCACTTGCCATAGCACTTGCTTCTATAGTTTTAGGTTTTTCACTCATGATTTCTTTAGCTTTAAAATCAAATCTTGGCTTACCGTTTGCCCTTAAAGCTCTTCTTAAGTCCCCATCTGTGATGATTCCAACTAGCTTTTCATTTTCAAGTACTATACAAAGTCCTAACTTACCACTAGTCATCACATCAACTAATTCATTAAATTCACTCTCAGGATTTACTATAGGTAGATTATTTGACACCATCAAATCACCCACCCTAGTTAAAAGCTTTCTACCCAAGCTTCCCCCTGGGTGAAATAAAGCAAAATCATCAGGTCTAAAATTCCTTGCTCTCATCAAAGCTACTGCTATAGCATCACCCATAGCTAAAGTGGCCGTAGTAGAAGAAGTTGGAGCAAGCTGAAGCGGGCAAGCTTCTTTTTTTACTGCTATATTTATAAAAATATCTACTTGTTTAGCTAGGGTAGAGTTTTGATTTCCCGTCATGACAATTAAAGGAATTTTTCTTTTTTTAATCGCTGGTATGAGTTTTAAAACCTCTTCAGTTTCTCCTGAATTTGAAATAGCCAAAAGTACATCCTCGCTTGTAAGCATACCAAGATCTCCATGCAAAGCTTCACCCGGATGCATAAAAAAGCTCGGGGTACCTGTGCTAGCTAAGGTTGCAGCTATCTTAGCCCCTATATGGCCTGATTTACCCATACCACTTATTACACATCTACCTTTGATAGATAAAATCAACTCAACCGCTTTATTAAAATCTTCATCTAAGTTATCACATAAATCTAAAATCGTTTTTGATTCTATCTCAAAAACTTCTTTGGCTATTTTAATCGCATCTATTTGGTTCATCTGAATTCCTATATATTTAACACTACATTAGTTGCAATAGCTATTTGATATAAAATTTGTGTTAGCATGCTAAAAATTTGGAGATTTTGACTATCTACTTTTGGTAAAACTAAAATAGAATCTCCCGCTTTGATATCTACTGAACTTCTACTGCTGTATTTAGTTGCTTTACCATTAGCATTGATTACCAAAACTCTTGATATATCAGCCCTATCGCTAAAACCACCCGCTAGGTTAATATAATATCTTAATTTTTCTTTATCCATATATACAAATGCACCTGGTATAGAAACTTCACCTTGAACCAAAACAAGATTATTTTTACTAGGTACATTTATCACATCACCTTCTTCTAATACTATAGAATTATACGCTTTGACATTGTCTATAACGATTTGTCCTTTTGGTTGAGCTTGTTTTGCACGCGCAATAAATTCTAAAATTGTTTTAGCTTGAGTAGCTCTAATGCTAGCTTGCTCAGCATTAACCGAAGAACTTGTTAGAGCTAATGTTTCAAGTTCTTTAAGTTGAGCTTCGATAAGTTGTTTTTGGGTAGCTGCTACACTTTTTCTAAAAACTTGCAAAGCATTAATGTTTGATTGATCATTAACTATAATCATTTTAGCAAGTTCAGCTAAAGTTGTGCCTTTTTTTATCACCACCGAGTGCAAACCACTATGCTCACCTTCTATACTAATACTAATATTTTGCGCAGTATAATCAGGTCTAAATTCTATCTCATCGCCATTGTATAATTTCACACCTAAAAACTGCTTTTTGCTGTAAGCATCCACATGTAATTTATGATCATCTCTATAGCTTTTTACCACAGCATTAGTTACTATAGGTTTAGCTCCTGCGACTTTGGCTATATCTTCTAAATTTAAAATATCATTACTTAACTCAAATCTAAAAGGCTTTTGCACATCTCCTTCAACAAAAACATACTTTTGCACACTACTCACTAAAATCACATCACCCATTCTAAAAGGAAAAAGATCAAGCTGACCCTTAAGTAAAAAATCATACAAGTCTACTTTTTTAATAACTTTATTATCTCTTAAAATTTGAATATCTCTAAAACTACCATATTCTAAATTAATTCCACTTGCTTTATCTAAATACTGTATAATAGAATCTGAACTTAATCCTTGATAAAGGCCTGGTTGATTCACATTTCCTGTAACAAAAACTGATACATTTTGATAAATATCCATATCTGCATATACATAGACATTGCTTTTATAAATTTTATTAATAGCTTTTGTAATAACTTGCACCAAAGCACTATTTTTCACACCCAAAAGATTAATAGCACCTACTTTTGGTATGAAAATATTTCCTTGAGAATCTACTGTTAAGGTTTGTATAAACTCTACTGCACCCCAAATTTTTACATTAATCCTATCGCCTACTGCTAGTTTATAATCAGGATTATAAACATGTTGAGTAAATTTAGTAAAGTTTCCATTAAACAAATGCGCACCAAAAACTTTAGCATTTATAATTACTGTTTTATTTAAATCACTTTGTAAAAATTCTTTATCTTGAATTTGCTTTATACTATCTGCTTGTGTTTTTGCAATTTGAGAAACATCTACCGCTGAAAATAAAAACAAAGGTAAAAGTAAAAGTAAAAATATCTTTCTCATTAGTATCTATGCTCCTCTATAATCATTTTAATAAATTTAACAATTCCATAAATCAAAGATAAAATCATAAAAGCTGTGAGTATATTATACAAAGCTTCTGGGTATTTAGCACTTTGAGGTAAACTTGGACTTTGCACTATAACCACCTGCTTTATCTTTCTTAAAGCTTCTATCCTAGCACTCTCATAAGCTTTTAATGCAGCTGTATAAGCACTTTCTGCAAAACCTGCTTCTATGGTTAGATCTTGAAATTTAGCTGCAAGATCGTTGAGTTTTTGAGAGGATTTTGGGGATGAAACTTTGGATTTTTCTTTTTGAAGTTGTTTTTTTAAAGCTGTGATTTCACTTTTTATAGTAACAATTTGTGGTGCATTATCATTTATATAACTTTGCATCATTAAAAGCTCAGCTTCTTTGGCTGCTATTTTTGATTCAAGTTCAGCTATGAGTTTTAGAGTACTTTCTGCTTGTTTGAGCGGATCAAATACTCCATATTTATTTTGAAAAGCCAAAAGCTCATCTTTAGCCTTTTGATATCTTTTTTTAAATTGCAAAAGCTCTTCTTCAGCAAATCGCATTTGATCTCTTGCGGCTTTATGTGAAATTTCATTGATAAATTTTTCACTTTCTTTAACTATAGTTGAAGCTATCAAATGTGCACTTTTTGGGTCAAAACCTTCAACTTCTACACGCAAAAGCCCATTAGCTGAGTTTTCTTGAGTAATTTTAACACGGTTTTGATAATACTTTAAAAACTCTTCCTGATTAGCTGATGAGGAAACACTATAAAAAAAATCAAGTTTTTGTTTTTGATATAACTCACGAATTTGAACTTTTTCTTCTAAGATATTTAACATATCTAAAGAATGAATATAAGATTTTAAATAATTAATATCCTCGCTTGAAAAAGAATTATTAGTCAAAAATACGGCAATTCCAGTAATAGCTCCGCTATCCCCTGTGGTTGATTTCACACTTAAAACACTTTCGCTCACATAGCGATTTGCTGCTATAAAAATATAATAAAATACAACAAATGCTGTCAAAATCAATACTATTTTAAAAGAATTAAATATTTCTAAATTTTTAAGTTTTTTTAATAACTCATTTTGCATTTATTTTTCCTTGATACACCGCTATACCCTCATCTACATCATCATATATAGTAGCTTGTCCATCTTGCATGAATATAATTTTATCACACCATTGTTTAATTTCAGCTACATTATGCGAAACCATGATAACTTTTGACCTACTTAATTTTTCTTTATAGATTTTAGAACTTTTTTCTCTAAATTTAGGATCTCCCACAGCACCTGCCTCGTCAATTAAATAATAATCAAAATCAAAAGCCATACTTAAGCCAAAAGATATTCTAGCACTCATACCTGCTGAATAAGTATTCATAGGCTCATCGAAAAATTTTCCAAGCTCAGCAAAATCTTCCACAAATTTAATCTTTTTTTCTAAAGCCTTTCCCTTGTAACCATATACTCTAGCCACAAAGCGTGCATTATCTCTTGCTGAAAGTCTGTGTTGAAATGCGCCTGCCAAACCTAGAGGCCAAGATAATTTTTTATTAGTGATAATCTTACCTCTATCAGGAAGCAAGGAGCCACTTAAAAGTTTCATTAAAGTAGATTTTCCAGCACCATTGCGTCCCATTAAACCTATACTGCAATTTTCAGGAAATTCAAAACTTAAGTTTTTAAAAACATAATGCCTTCCACCATTGCGTAAAGGAAAAGATTTTGTTAAATTAACTAATTTTATCATCGTACCGCTATCAACTTTTCTCTAGTAAAATAATAAAAAAATAATCCCAAAAACAAAATCACACTTAAACATGCAATAGGATAATAGTAATTATAATCATCAAGTAATGGATAATTTTGAAAAAAATTATATTTTAAAAGTTCCATAATATGTAAAAGTGGATTGTAATATAAAATGTCTAAAATAGGTTTTGGAACTATCCATATAGGAAATACTACCAAAGTCGTCCAATATAAAATAGCATTTAAATAATTTAAAGCCATTTTTAAAGGCTCTGCAAAATGTCCTGCTATAGCAAAACACATTCCCATAGCAAAACCAAATACTACAAGCAAAAAGAATGAAAACATCACTTCTAAAAAATGCTTAGGTATAACTTGCATATGTAAAAACCAACCTGCTAAAAACATTACACAAATAAAAATAGTAAAATAAATACAAAACTCAAGCAATGCTCTTGCAATAAAAACATGTATGGGACGAATAGGTTTATAAGCAAAAAGAGCTAAATTTGCACCTATGCCATTTAAAAGCTGATTAATAATGCTTCTAAACATAAAAAAAGGTATAATTCCTACTGCTAAAAACAAAAAGATAGAAACACCTTCGGGCATGATTTGATGATGAAATTCTCTAATAGCTGTTATAATGGAAGTGATTACCAAAACCACCATCATAGGCTCTCCAATCACCCAAAAATAGCCCAAATATTTATTAATACCAAATCTTGTCTTTAACTCTCTAAAAAAAAGAGCATGTATGACATTAAACATATTTTTAGCAAACCTTTTTAAATTTTCAAAATTTTTATATTATACTTTTTTATCTTATATAATATTTAACAAGGTTTAAAAATGAAAAGAAATTTTTTTGAGGAATTAGAAAAAATTTTATATCACAAAGATATTTTTAAAAAGATTGAATTATTTAATGAATTTTATGAAAATTTTAAATCTAATTTGTATGATTTTAATCATTCTCACGACACAATCATTTGTGAAAACTCACAAGTTAAAATCCTTCATCCTATGAAAATAAGGCGTCCAAAAGAGGCAAATAGTACTTCATCTTTAGCTAAAATATTACATTCAGTTGCACATATAGAATATAGTGCTATAAATTTGGCTTTAGATGCTAGTTATAGATTTAAAAATTTGCCATTGAAATTTTATCAAGATTGGCTTGAGGTAACTGATGAGGAAATTAAGCATTTTTTACTTTTAGAAAAAACTTTAAATGAACTTGGTTTTAAATATGGAGATTTCTATGCCCATGATAATCTTGAAAAAGCCTTATTTTTAACCAAAGATAATCTTGCTCACAGAATGGGCATAGTACATAGAGGACTTGAAGCAAAAGGACTTGATGCCAATCCTTTTGTCTTAGAAAAATTAAACACAACTAATCATCCTATAAAAAGTTTATTTGGTGAAATTTTTACCATTATATTAAATGATGAGATTAAACATGTAAATAAAGGAGATTTTTGGTGGAATTATGCAAAAAATGAAAATGATGATTACCTTGATCTTTGCGCCAAATATAAAGAATTTAATCTTTTAGGAAAAGTATATAACAAAACAGCTAGAATACAAGCAGGATTTAGTGAAAATGAACTTCAAAAATTAGATGATTTTTATAATAGAAAATGAAGATGGTGGTTAGAGGCAGAATCGAACTGCCGACACGCAGATTTTCAGTCTGCTGCTCTACCGACTGAGCTATCCAACCACTGAATTGAAGTTGTAATTATACAATAGTTTTTTTAAAAAAAGTTGAAATTTGCATAAAAATGCAAATCATTCAGCAAAAGCTCCAAATTTAAAGATTTTTTGCATTCTTAATGCAGCTAATTCACGTTTATCGTATTGTTCTAACTCTTCTATAGCTTTTAAGACATAATCACTTAAATTTTTAATCGCGTTTTCTTTATCTCTATGAGCTCCACTCATTGGCTCTTCGATAACATCATCTATTAAACCTTGAGTTTTTAAATCATCAGCAGTTACTTTCATGGCTTTAGTTGCAGCTTCACTTTTTGATGGATCATTCCATAAAATAGCAGCACAACCCTCAGGTGAAATCACAGAAAAAACTGAATTTTTCATCATAGCAAGTTTATCAGCTACTCCTATAGCCAAAGCACCACCACTTCCACCTTCGCCTATAACTACTGCTATAGTGATTGTTTTAAGGGCGCTTAACTCATATAAATTTCTAGCTATAGCCTCACTTTGACCACGCTCTTCAGCACCCACTCCTGGGTAAGCACCTGGAGTATCCACTAAAAACAATACCGGTATGTCAAATTTTTCAGCCATTTTTGCCACTCTTAGAGCTTTTCTATAACCTTCAGGATGAGGCATACCAAAATTTCTATGAAGCTTATCTTTAGTACCTCTACCTTTTTGTTCACCTATAACAATAATTTTTTTCCCACCTATATAACCTGCATAACACACAATAGCAGGATCATCTCTAAAAGCACGATCGCCATGAATTTCATAAGCGTCACTTAGTATAGCTTGAATATAATCAAGCGCATAAGGACGATCAGGATGTCTTGCAAGCTGTAAGCGTTGGTAATCGCTTAAATTTTTATAAACTTTTTGAGTTTCTTTTTCAAGATTTTTTTCTAAAATTTTTACTGCTTCATCATCGCCTTTGATTTTAGCATTTGCTAAATCCTCATCAATTTGCTGAATATTTTTTTCAAAATCTAAATAAGAAGCCATATTAATCTACTTTTTTGAAGATCACACAACCATTTGTTCCACCAAAACCAAAAGAATTACTCATTACAACATTAACTTCGCTTTTTCTTGCAGTATTTGGTATATAGTCAAGATCACAATTTTCATCTGCTACAATTTGATTGATAGTTGGTGGTAATACACCTTGATCAAGTGCCATTAAAGAAATAACAGCTTCAATAGCACCAGCAGCACCCAAACAATGGCCTGTTTGACCTTTTGTAGAACTAACTAAAGGAATTTGATCTTTGAAAAGCTCTTTAATAGCTGCTGTTTCATTTTTATCATTTACTGGAGTAGAAGTTCCGTGCGCATTAATATAATCTACTTTTGGATTTCCTGCCATTTTTAAGGCTTTTTTCATAGCACGCAATGGCCCTTCTAAAGTAGGTGAAGTGATATGATGTGAGTCCGCACTTTCGCCAAAACCTACCAACTCAGCATAAATTTTAGCTCCACGCTTTTTAGCAGCCTCATACTCTTCAAACACTAAAGCACCAGCACCTTCACCCATTACAAAACCATCTCTTTCTTTATCAAATGGTCTTGAAGCCTTAGCTGGATCATCATTTCTAGTAGAAAGAGCTTTCATAGCAGCAAAGCCACCTATACCCACAGCACAAATGGCTGCTTCAGCACCTACTACAAGCATTTTATCTGCATTGTCTAAAGCTATGCTTTTATAAGCTTCGCCTATAGCATGAGTTCCTGCTGCACAAGCAGTTACGCATGAGATATTTGGTCCTTGTAATCCATGCTCGATTGAAATAATCCCACCAAGCATATTAACTAAAGCAGATGGTATGAAAAAAGGAGTAATTTTACGTGGTCCACGCTGTGCGCAAGTAACGGAATTTTTTTCTATATTTGGTAAACCACCTATACCAGCTGCTGAAACTACACCAAATTCTTCTTTATTTAAAGTTTCATCAAATTTAGCATCTTCCATAGCTTCTTTTGCTGCTTTAATACCAAGTTGTATAAAACGATCTATTTTTTTAACCTCTTTAGCATCACAGACACTTAAAGGATCAAAATTTTTTACTTCAGCAGCAATTTGCACTGGAAAATCAGTGGTATCAAAAAGAGTGATTTTATCAACGCCACTTTTGCCATCACAAATTGCTTTAAATGAGCTATCTTTGTCTAAGCCAAGAGCATTGATCATTCCTATACCTGTTACTACAACGCGTTTCAAACCGCACTCCTTATTAAAAATTAAAATTATTTTTGAAGATTTTCTATATAATTAACAACATCTTCAATTTTTACTAGTTTTTCAGCATCACTGTCTGGAATTTCCACATCAAATTTTTCTTCTAAAGCCATAACTAATTCAACAACATCCAAAGAGTCAGCACCTAAATCTTCAATGATTTTAGATTCCATTTTAACTGCATCTTCATCAACACTAAGTTGCTCAACAACTACTTTTTTTACATCATCAAAAATTGCCATTTTTATCTCCTAGTTTAAAAAATTAAAACGCATTTTACAATAAAAAAATAAATTTCTTGTTTAAAAAGTTAAAAATTAAAGATTATTACGAAAAATTTAATTATCTGTGTTTAAATAAAAGCTTAAATTTTAGCAAAGGAAATTTATGCTTTTGGATAAACTTATAAAAGAAAATAAAAAAACTTGGGAGCAATACATCTATCATGAATTTGTAAAAAAACTTCAAAATGGTACTTTAGAAAAAGATACATTTTTGTTTTATCTTAAACAAGATTATATTTTTTTAAATAATTATGCAAAATGCTATGCTTTGCTTGCTTTAAATGCAAATAACGCTAAAGAAATTCAATTTGCCATTAAAAATCAAAACTACACTTTAGAAGGAGAATTGGAACTTCACAGAAGTATTTTAAAACTAGGCATTGATGTAGAAAAACTTGACTATAAAGATGAAAGTTTAACTAATATTGCTTATACAAGATACTTACTAAGTGTGGGACAAAATGGAGATTATTTGGATATGCTGTGTGCTTTGAGTGCTTGTGCTATAGGTTATGCATATATAGGGGAAGAAATTTATAAAGGACTTAATGAAAAAAGCTTAGAAAATCATCCTTACAAAGAGTGGATTTTAACCTATGCAGGTAAAGAATTTCAAGATGAAATTAAAGAATTTAAAGACTTTTTTAATTCTTATGCAAATAGCATTAGTGAAGAAAAATTTAAAAAATTAAACGAAATTTTTTATACTACTATAAGACTTGAAACGGCCTTTTGGCAACACTCTTTAGAGCAAAAAATGGAAATTTAATCATCATAAAGATGATTAAATTATCAATTTAGTAATATTAATCCCTACAAAAGCGATCAAATACGCACATAAAGATGTAAATATAAAAAGATACCATACATACTTTTTATTTCCTGCTTCTTTAGCAAAAACTATAGTTGCTGCAAAGCAAGGATTATAAATCATAACAAAAAGTATAAAAGCTACTGCTGTGCTAAAAGGGATGTTTTCTTTTATAGCCTCTTGTAAATTTAAACTTGTCTCATCAACTTCATCGCCTAAAGAATAAAGCACGCCCATAGTAGAAATCATCACTTCTTTAGCCGCTAAACCACTTACCAAAGATACACTAAGTTTCCAATCAAAGCCAAGTGGTGCAAAAATAGGCTCTATTGCTTTGCCAAATTGTCCAAGATAACTATTTTCTATCTGAAGCTCTTGAGTTAAAGCATCTTGAGTATTATTTTCTTGTGCAGGAAAATTACTCGCAAACCAAATAAGCAAAGAAGCTATCAAAATAAATGTTCCTGCTTTTTTTAAATACATTTTGGCTTTGTTAAACACCATAAACCATACCAAATTCCAATTTGGCATTCTATATTTTGGCATTTCCATTACAAAAGGTTCATCTTGTCCTCTAAAAGCGCTCATTCTTAAAATCTTAGCTGCAATCAAACCCAAAAACGCACCCAAAAGATAAATCCCAAAAAGATAATTTCCCGCCACATCAGCAGGAAAAAACACTCCAACAAAAAGCACATATACAGGAAGTCTTGCGCCACAACTCATAAAATTAATAATAAAAAGAGTTAATAGTCTATCTTTTTTATTTTTTAAAGTTCTTGTAGCCATAAATGCAGGTACTGAACAGCCAAAACCCGTGATTAAAGGGATAAAACTTTTACCATGTAAGCCAAATTTGTATAAAATTCCATCTAATAAAAATGCAACCCTAGCCATATATCCAGTTGTTTCAAGCAAGGCTATACCAAAAAATAAAATCATAATATTTGGTAAAAAAGTTATAACCGCACCAACCCCACCTAAAACACCATCAGCTAAGGCTGAAGCGATAAATTCATTGCTAATATTATTTTTTACCATATCACCTAAATTAGCAAAAAACATTTCTATATAATCCATAGGGATTTGACCTAAAGTAAAGGTTAGTTGAAATAAAGCCCACATAAAAAACAAAAATATAGGAATTCCTAAAAATTTATTGATTAAAATAGAGTCTATTTCTTTAGTATGATTTTTATACTTAACACCCTTACTTAAAACTTTAACACATATACCATTTGCAAAAGCAATCAGTTCTTCTTTAAAAATACTTTCCATATCTTTGCTATGATATGCCATATAAATTTTTTCTAAAGCTTCATCAAGTATTTTTCTCAAAGCGTGTGAAATGACTATATTGGCTTCATTTTTAAGTAAAGCAAGCGCCAAATCTTTTGTAGAAAAATCTAAATAAGTAATTTCATTTTGATTTAAAAATTCACTTATTTTTGCAAGTTCTTCTTCTATGATATCACTATAAACACGCTCTTTGGCTTCAAATTTAGCTTCATGGGTTGAAATGATTAAATCCAAAAGTGCATTTAGATTTTCTTTAGTTTTAGCGCACACGCCAAGACAAGGTGTATTTAGAAGTTGAGATAAAATTTTAAAATCTATACTAAAACCTTCATTTTTAGCTTCATCTTGCATATTTAAAGCCATAATCATTTTGATTTTAGCTTCTATTAAAGATGCGCTTAAAATCAAATTACGCTCTAAATTTGTAGAATCAAGCACATTTACTACAAGATCAAAATTACCCTTTTTTAAAAAATCTTTTGTAATTTTTTCTTCTTCGCTATAACCATCTAATGCATAAGTTCCTGGTAAATCTATAAATTTAAACTCATAATTTTTATAAATTAATCTAGCCTCAGCCTTTTCAACCGTAACACCGCTAAAATTTCCAACTTTCATATTAGCTTTGCATAGTGCGTTAATTAATAAACTTTTACCAACATTTGGCTGACCTACTAAAGCAACGATGATTTCTTTCATTAAAACTCTTTTGAAATTTGTATTATTTTTGCTTCACTTGAGCGTAAAATCACGCAAGTTGTATCAAGTTCTACCATAATAGTAGAATTTGCAATAGAAGAGCGAATTTTTTTAACTTTTTTGTTTTTTGCAAAACCAAAACTAAAAAGTCTTGCTTGGAGTTGTTTATCTGCTTCAAAGCCTACTATAAGAGCTTCTTCATTATCTTTTAATGTATCTAAAGTCATGTTTTTCCTTACAAAAACTAAGATAAAACATTATATAAAAAATTAAATTATTTCTTTTTTAAAATAATAAGCAATCTCAAAAAAATGAGATTGCTAGAAATCAAAATCATTTAGATTTTCTAAATTTTGAAGCTTTTTGACTAATTCCTCAGCCTTTTCTAAAGAAAGTGCTATGCTAGCATTAGAAAGAAATTTATCTTTTAATTCATCAAAACTTAAAGGATTATCAAAATTTCCTTTATTTATAAACACATCTTTTTTAATTACTCTTCCATCATTTAAAACAGCTTCTAAATGTCCTGGAAAGTATTTAGGGAAACCGCTAGATTTTTTCTTCTCATAGCTAATTTTTTTAGCAAATTCTATTAGTTCAGCTCTATTTAAATTTTCATAAGATTTTAAAGTAATTTTGCCATCAAAAAATGCCAAGGCCATTAAAAAAGGCATGGAAAATTTGGCCGCATAAGCACTTTGTGGAGTGTATTTTGCTTCTATTGGATCACAAATAAATGAAATTGGCACCTCATCTACAAAGCAATGCAAACTTTTGATATCTTGTGCTTTTAAGCCATCATTTCTTAAACTCATAGCACAATCAATAAGCCCGTGTGCAAAATGACAACTTGGATAAGGTTTTAACGAAACTTGCATTACTTGCCAAATTTCATTCAAACCCTTACAAAGTTCATTTTTATCACATTCATCTTCTAAGCCAAAAGTTCTAAAGACATTATCCCTTCCTTCAAATATACTCAAAGGACCACTCATATTAGCTTTTGCGCAATTTGCTACTAAAATTCCATTTTTCAAAGCATTAGCTATGTGTAAAACTTTAGAATTAGATCCATTAGATAAAAATTCATTTACCCCGCTTGCAAAACTTCCTGCTAAACCTAGTGCATTGATGATTTGTTCTTTGTTTAAATCAAGCAAAACACAACTTGCAGCCACACTACCAAAAATTCCTGCTATAGCTGTAGTATGAAAGCCACATTTGTGGAAACTTCCTTTACTTGCTATACCCACTCTAGCAGCAATTTCCCAACCAACAATAAAGGCTTTTAAAACTTTCTTTCCATCTTTACTTACACTAAATCCATAAGTTAAACAAAGCGGGGTTAAAATAGCACTAGCGTGCAAAATAGCTTCAGTATGAGTATCATCAAAATCAAGGGCATGCGCTGCAATAGCATTTACCATCGCAGCATAAATTACATCAAGCTTTTTATCCCCACTCCAAATTTTTTCACTAGGATTTACGCTTAAAGCTTCAAAAGCCTTAGTTGCATTTAAAACACAAGCTTCATTTTTAGCAGCTAGGGCTGTTCCTAGTGCATCAAGCATAAGCTCTTTTGTTCTTTGTTTTACTTCACTAGGAATAGCTTCATAGTCTAAATTTACGATAAATTCGGCTAGTTTTTCACTTAAATACATTTTTTCCTACTTTAGAATTGGTGCATTAGCGATTTTTTCTAAGAACTCATCAACTAATTTTGGTGCATAACCTACATAAGTTGTAGCATCCATTAAAACATCAATGTCTTTTTCACTTAAAACCTTACTTACACGCTCATCTTCAAGCAAAACAACTTTAAAAGTTTTATGATTTTCTATACCTCTCATAGCATTTTCATAAACAATTTCATGTGCATGTTGCTTACCATAATGATCACTCAAAGCAAACATCACGCGTTCTGCCAATACAAAGCCATTAAGCGTATCAAGATTTTTTAACATTTTGTCTTTTTTAACTTCTAAATCATCAAAGACAAATTTCATGTTTGCTAATACCACTGAAAGCATTAAAAATGCTTCTGGTAAAAGCTTCCATTCCATTTTCCAAACTTGACCATCTCTTTCATGCTCATGTCTTTCTATATCACTTAAAATTGCAATATTAGCTCTTAGGGCATTACTTACAGTCACTGCGTTTTCACTTACTGCGGGATTTCTTTTATGAGGCATAGTAGAACTTCCTACTTGACCTTTTCCAAAAGGCTCAGCAATTTCATCGATTTCATTATGAGCTAAGATTAAAAGTTGATGTGCGATTTTGTTAAAGGTTGCGTTGATATTACCTAAAACATAACCAAGCTCAATAAAACGATCTCTTGCTGGTTGCCATGAGATGTCAGGAACTTCTAAACCTAAGCTTTCTAAAGTAAGTTTTTCTACTTCATTAGCCTTGTCACTTAAGCTTGCTTTAGTTCCCACTGCACCTACGATTAATCCTACATATAATCTTTTTTCAAGTTCGATAATTCTTTCATAGTGACGATTAAGCTCACTTAGCCAAATTGCAACTTTGTGTCCAAAAGTTATAGGTAAAGCTTGTAAAGCTAAGGTTCTTCCCATCATTGCAGTGTTCTTATGCTCTTTTGCGATTTTTGCTAAATTTTTAGCTATATCTTTTAAATCTTGTTTGATTAAAGCCATAGCTTCTTTAAATTGTAAAACTATGCCTGTGTCAATGATATCTTGTGTTGTTACACCAAAATGCACATATTCGCCAAGACCATTTTCACAAGCTTTTTCCAAACCTCTAACAGTAGGCACTAAAGGGTGTTTAGTCTTTTTAAACTCAGCAAAAATAAAATCCATATCCATAAATTTATAATGCGCTTTTTTAGCTATTTCTGTAGCTGCCTCATTAGGGATAATGCCAAGTTTTGCTTGAGCTTTTGCCAAAGCAGCTTCTACATCAAGCCATTTTTGAATTCTATTTTCTTCACTAAAAATAGCTCTCATTGCAGGGGTGCTCCAAGAATCTTGAAGCAACCTCATATCAAATACACTCACACCCATGTTTTATCCTTTAAAATTTATTTTTTCAAATGCTTGTTTTAAATCAGCAATCAAATCCTTACTATCTTCAAGACCTATATGAAATCTTACAAAAGGACCTCTAGTGCTCCAATCTGTTGCCGTTCTTGGCGGAGTAGTAACAGTAGCTAAACTCTCATATCCACCCCAACTTGCACCGATTGAAAAATACTCTAAATTATCTACAAATTTAACGGCTTGTTCTTTAGAAATACCATCTGCAAATTCAATTGTTACCATACCATTAGTGCCTTTATGATCACGCATAAAAACTTCATGGTTTGGATGAGTTTTTAATTTTGGATAAAAAATTGTTTTAACTTCTTTTCTACTTTGTAAAAACTCTACTACCTCATCTGCACTTTTTTCATGAGCCCTCATTCTTACATCTAAAGTTCTCATACCACGAAGCACTAAATAAGCATCATCAGGACTTGTAGTAAATCCTAAAGCTTCTGGCAATTTGTCAAAATTTTTCCATTCTTTTTCATTAATTACCACTATACCCATAGTAACATCTGAATGCCCACTTAAGTACTTAGTCGCTGCAATTACTGAAATATCCACTCCAAGCTCAAGCGGGTTTAAAAAATACCCACTTGAATAAGTATTATCAATCGCTACTGGTATGTTATGTTTGTGCGCAATTTCGCAAAGTTTTGGTAAGTCTATGATTTCATAAAGTATAGAACCTGGACTTTCACAAAGGATTAATTTTGTATTTGGTTTGATTTTTTCCTCTACATCAGAAGCATCAGCTTTTAGAAAGTCAATTTCTACGCCCATTTTAGTTAAAAATAAATCACAAATTGTTCTAACAGGTCCATAAATAGCATCAGTGATTAAAAAATGAGCATCTTTACTAGCATAATTTAAAAGCACCATAGCTAATGCTGCAAGCCCTGTTGGGAAAAGTTGTGCTCTATAACCACCCTCAAGCTCACAAATAAGTTTTTCAAGTTCAAAATTTGTAGCTGTTCCTCTAGCACCATAACTTAAAACACGCTCATTTTTTCTTAGCTCGCGGTATTTTTGCCAAGTAGCATGATCTTTAAAAAGTATGGTTGATGCACGCATTAAGGTTGGATTAACTGATCTTGCTTCAGCGTTTTGATCGCCTCTTCCTAGGTGGATTAATTTAGTTTTATTATTCATTTTAAGTCCTTTTTACAAATAAACATAAGTCATAATCACATTAACAATAGCAGCTACAAGCATAGGAATAGCTGTTCTTTTTACAACTTGCAATGGATTTACTTTAGCCATAGCTGAAATTGCCAAAATAGCTGGTGCAATAGGTGAAACACATCTACCAAAACCTGTCATGATTTGGATAGGTGCTATCATAGTTATAGTTTCAACTCCAAAAGATTTTGCTATATTTGGAATGAGTGGTGCAAAAGAAAAAAATGCTGCATTTCCTGAACCCATTAAAAATGCGCACACAGCAAGTAAAATAGAAACTGCTATGATGATAGCAAGCACTCCAAAACCTGCATCTTTTGCAAAGTCTATTAAAGTATCTACAAAACCAACCGATAAAAGGCCACTTGCAAAAACTTGGCCACAAACGATCAAAGAAACTGTGATTACAAACAAATGCCCCATACCTTTGAAAAATACCATGATAGAATTTAAAGTATCAATTAAACTTTTATAACGAATGATTTCAAAAATAATTGCTATAAAAGTTGAAATCATCATAGCAACTGGCACATTCATCCTAATCGCAGTAGATGAAGCTGCTTTAACTTCTTCCATGGTAGTAAATCCCATTAACACCATTATGCTATCTAAAACACTACTAAAGCC
This sequence comes from Campylobacter sp. CNRCH_2016_0050h, assembly GCF_025772605.1. Classification (NCBI taxonomy): domain Bacteria; kingdom Pseudomonadati; phylum Campylobacterota; class Epsilonproteobacteria; order Campylobacterales; family Campylobacteraceae; genus Campylobacter; species Campylobacter sp. CNRCH_2016_0050h. The sequence continues at coordinate 26,975 of NZ_JAKMSK010000009.1, forward strand.
CAAAATTAACACTAAAGGTATAATAGGTAAAATCGCATAAATTCTAGGTGGTTTTTTAAGCTCTTCACTTTTGCCATCATGTTCTGCTAATTCTTTTTCAACATCATCACGGTTAAATGTGAAATTTTCTTTTTTATCAAAATATTTTGAGCAAAAATAAATCGCAATACCCACTGCTATGATAATAGGCACAGTTGTAGGAAGCTGATAATGCACAAAATATACCGCAGGATCAATTTCAGCTGTTTTTGCAGCTAAAATTACATTACCACTTCCTGGGCCATGGTCAATGTATTGACAAATAGCAATAATCGAAAGCGCAGAAAGCTTAGAAACACCTGAACGCACTAAAATAGGGTACATTGTAACCATAAGCAAAAGTGCTAAACCTGCATGTGAAGGTATAAAAAGCACTAAAAACTGGATCACAAAATATGAAACCAACAATAAAACATAAGGTGATTTCACAGCTTTTAAAGGTCTTTCAAATACTTTAAATAAAGCATAACTTGCACCTACATGATCCATATAAGCAGAAAATCCTGCTATGCACATTAAAGTAAGTCCAAGACCTGCTAGAGTACTTGACATTTTAGTATTTACTACTTGAAAAATATCAAAAAGACCTAAATGTAAAGATTGTTTTTCATTAATAATTGGAGAAAGTCCAAAAATTCCTGCTAAAGCTAACAAGAATAAACCACTTAAAAGCAACGCCATGTGGGCGTTGATTTTTTTATAGAGCATAAAAACAAGTAAAAATACAGAACATCCTGCAAAAAATAAACCCAACATGCTCTATCCTTTATGAGCAATAACCTCTATCTCCACTTTTGCTCCTTTAGGAAGATCTTTTACCGCAAAAGCACTTCTTGCAGGATATGGAGCTGCGAAAAATTCAGAATAAACCTCATTGAAAGCCAAAAAATCATCAATATTTGCCAAAAAGCAAGTCGTTTTAACTACATTATTAAAATAAAGATTATTTTCTTCTAATATAGCCTTGATATTTAACAATGATTGTCTTGTTTGTTCTTTTACATCTTCACTTTCTATGTTTCCACTTTGTGGATTAATAGGAAGTTGTCCTGAAATAAATAACAAACCATTAGCTTCTCTATAAGCTGAATATGGTCCTATAGCCTTTGGATAATTTGCCATGTATACTCCTTGTGTTTAAATGAAATCATAATATAATATTATCATCATAATAATAAATTGTCAATATTTTTTTATCATAATAATAATTTTTTTTATTGTTGTAAATATTAACAACTTTGATGAAAATATTTTGTAAAATAACAAAAAACAACAAAAAGGTCTAGATCATGGATGAACAACAAAAAGAATTATTTATCAAACTCACTCAATTTTTAGGGCAAGTTCTTGGAGATCAGTATGAAATAGTTTTTCATGTGATTTCACCTGAGGGTTCATATATAGCAGCCATTGCAAATAATCATATTAGCGGAAGGACAATCAATTCTCCATTAACCTCTTTTGCGAGTGAGCTTGTACAAGAAAAAGAGTATTTAAATAAAGATTTTTTATGTGATTACAAAGCAAAGGTTGGAAAGTCTAAGATCGTTACCGGATCAACCTTTTTTATAAAAAACCAAAATAAAATTGTAGGAATTTTATGTATAAATCACGACACCACAGAACTTAGAAATGCTATTAGTAAAATCATAGAACTAGAAAAAATTAATGATTTTAGTGATTTATTAGATATTCACAATCAAAACAACGTAAATTTACACAATGTGAGTAATATAGAAACACTTAGTCATTCTATAGAAGATATTCTAGCTGAAAACATAGACTTAAAATATTTAAATTCAGGATATAGCTTAAGCACTGAACAAAAAGATGAGATTATTAAAAAGCTTCATTCAAAGGGAATTTTTAATATAAAAGGAAGTATACCTATAGTTGCTAAGTCACTTAATATATCAGAACCTAGCGTCTATAGATATTTGCAAAAATTTAAAAATAGCCTTTAATAGCTAAAAAACTATTTGCGATATAAAATAAGCACTCGCAACAGCACCAATGATTAAAGCAAAACCTGGTCTTAAATAAGAGTGATTGATCACAAATTTTCCTATTTTTGTTGTGCCTGTTCTATCAAAAGCCACACAAGCTATTTGATTAGCTCCTGGAACTATAAAATCTCCACTCACGCAAGGATAAAGCACGATAAGAATTTGAGGAGGAATTCCCAAACTCACACCCAAAGGCATCAAAGCAGCTACTGTTGCAGCTGGAGAAAAAATCACCATAGAAAAGGCAAATAAAGCTACACCAAATAAATACGGATAATCTTCTACAATATGTGATAAAGAATCACTAAATAAAGGCTTGTAAGCTTCAAAAAATGTCCCTGTCATCCAAGCTATACCAAAAACCCCTACAACGCCTATAAGTCCTGATTTAAATACAGAAGCTTCACCAAGTTTATTAGCAGGAACTTTAGCAAAAAGCATAATTAAACAAGCTGTTGCAAGCATGATCATTTGAATTAAATTTGGGGTAGAAAGTCTTTCTATTTTACCATTTGCAAGCTCATAGTGAGGTAACAAATTTGTAAAAGTCCCAAAGAAAATAATGGTTAAAATCCCCAAAGCAAATATTAATAAAGCTCTTTTTACTTTAGGATCTGTTTCTTGTTTATCTTCTTGTTTATCTTGAGTTAAAAACTGATATTCCCCTGCTCTTACTCTTCTTTGAAATTCCTCATCTTGCTCAAGCTCTTTTCCTCTTTTAAAAACGCTCAAACAAGCACATATAACACCAATTAAAAATGCTGGCATTACCACAGCTAATATTTGAACAAGTCCTACACCACTAATGGCTAAAATGGCTACCATACCTGCAGTGGCTGCACTCATAGGAGAAGCTACCACTGCAATACCTGCTGCTATAACTGAAACTGAAAGTGGTCTTTCAGGACGAATTTTAGCTTGAGCAGCTACTTCAGCAATCACTGGATAAATAGAAAAAGCCACATAAGTAGTACCACAAAATATTGTAAATGTGGATGTGATTAATGGGCCCATAAAAACAATAGCTTGAGGTTTTTTCTTTAATGCTTTTTCAGCTATTTTTACTAGCAAATCAAGCCCGCCTGCGCTTTGCAAAACACTCACGCAAGTAATCACAGCAAGTATAATAAACACAACACTCACAGGAAGTGAAGCTGGTTGCATACCAAAAACTAACGCCAAAATACACATACCAAGCCCACCTGCAACCCCAAGTCCTATACCACCATATCTACCACCTATGGCTATCATAGAAAAAATAATAAAAAGTTGAAGTATAAAAATAATATCCATCTAATCTTCGCCCTTATTGTTTATTTTTTACATTTATCCAACAATTCTTTTGCATGTTCAATTTGCTCTAATACAACTTTAGTTCCTGTACCACCATAAGAAAGTCTTGCGTCTATACAAGTTTCTAAAGCAATTGCTTCATAAATATCTTCTTGGATATTTTCATTAAATTGATGGAATTCTTCCATGCTAAGCTCTTCAAGCATTTTTCCGTGTTTAATACAATAATTCACAGCTGAACCTACTATACTATGAGCTTCTCTAAATGGTATATTTTTTCTTACTAAATAATCAGCCATATCTGTGGCATTTGAAAATCCTTTTGCAGCTGCTGCTCTTGTATTATTAGCATTTACTTGCATTTTTTCTATCATAGGAGTTATAATTTTTAAACTTGCCATTAAAGTATCCATAGAATCATAAACTTGAGCCTTATCTTCACTCATATCAGTATTATAAGCTAATGGAATACCTTTCATAATAGTTAGCATTGCCATAACATTACCATACATTCTACCTGTCTTACCACGCATTTTTTCAGCTACATCAGGATTTTTCTTTTGAGGCATTATGCTTGAACCGGTACAAAAATCATCACTTAATTCTATAAATTTAAAATCTTGACTTGAAAAAAGTATAAGCTCTTCACAAAAACGACTAAGGTGCATGAAACACATTGCAGCAATAGCAGTAAATTCAACCATGTGATCTCTATCACTTACACTATCAATGCTATTTTCTGTTGGTTTAGTAAAGCCTAGTTCTTTGGCACAAAAATGTCTGTCTATATTAAATGTAGTTCCACCAAGTGCAGCTGCTCCCAAAGGACACTCATTCATTCTTTTATATAAATCTTCAAAACGAGAATAATCCCTACTTAACATCCAAAAATATGCCATAATCCAATGTGAGAAAAGCACTGGCTGGCCCGTTTGTAAATGTGTATAACCTGGCATAATAGCTTTGATATTTTTTTGAGCTTGATGGATAATTTCTTCTTCTAAAGCAATAATTTGACCTAAAATTTCTTTAATAACTGCTCTCATATGCATTTTTGAATCAAGTGTAGTTTGGTCATTTCTACTTCTTGCAGTATGAAGTTTTCCACCTACTGGACCTACGATTTGTGTCATTCTTTTTTCTACAGCCATATGAATATCCTCATCAGCTATATCAAACACAAAAGTACCATTTTGAATTTCTTCTCTAACTTGTTCTAAGCCCTTAATGATAGTCTTTGCTTCATCGTCTTTTATAATACCTTGTTTTGCAAGCATGGTGCAGTGAATTATACTACCTTGTATATCAAAAGGAGCAAGTCTTGGCTCAACTGGTAGTGAAGCAGTATATTCTTCAACTAATTTATTTGTAGGTAAATCAAAACGCCCACCCCATAATTTTTCTGTTTTGTTAGACATTTGTTATCCTTTCATTAAAAAATTAGGGGTAATTTTATTTGAATTTATTTTAATTTAGCTTAAATTTTTTATTTCTATAATAAAAAATTTTAAAAATTTATAATTTAATAATAGAATTTTTTGATAATTTTAAATAAATAAAATATATTTTTAATATATTATAAATTATTAACTATTTTTTGAAAATTTTTAATACACTAAAAGCTATTTTTTTAAGAAAACTTTTTTTAGAATTCTTTGTTAAAAACTCTACTATATCTCTATGCCCAAACATCAACGCAAAAGTAAAAGGTGTCATACCAATACCATTGTTTTCATCAATATTTGCTCCATGTTCTACCAAAAGCTTACACATAGGTAAATATCCTTTAAAACACACCCCTGCTAATGGAGTTTGCCCTCTATCATTTTTCTCATCTACCCTAGCATTATTTTCTAGTAAAAACTTAGCACATTCATAAGCATTATGATAACTTGCAAGCATTAAAAGACTATCGCCTTTATGATTTTTTAAATTCACACTCAAACCTGCTTCTATCATAATCTTTAAATTTTGTAAATCATTTTGTCTTGCGTAATCAAAAGCCATAGTGCAAAGCTCTTGAATTCTTTTTTCTTCTTCATTACTAAACATATTTTTCCTTTATAATCTTTAGTTTGCCACTTTTAAAGTGGCAAGTAAAAATTACATTTTCAAAGCTTTTTTAACGCCATTTGCATATTCACTTGAAATTTTTTCAAAATGACTTAATGCTCTAGCAATAATTTTTTTATCAACCCCACTCATAGAAGCAGCGATATTTTTAAATAATTGCTCTTTTTGATCTTGATTCATTATATCAAACAAGGCTCTTGGTTGGGTGTAAAAATCATTATCAAGTGGAGCATATCTTTGCGCATTACCTTCAAGTGCTAAGTCAGGTTCTAGGTAATTTTTATCTTCTTTTGGACTATCATCATAACTATTTGGCTCATAATAAGCAAGGCCATTTTTGTAAGTGTCAAAATTCATAGCACCTGCTACATTATAAGTATTTACTTCACTTTTTGCACGATTAACTGGTAATAAATGATAATTTGTCCCTATGCGGTATCTGTGTGCGTCAGGATAAGAAAAAATTCTAGCTTGCAACATTTTATCAGGACTAAAACCAATACCAGGAACAATATTGCTTGGACTAAATGCAGCTTGTTCTACTTCATTAAAGTAATTTTGTACATTTTTATTAAGCACTAATTCGCCTACTTCAATTAAAGGCACAATACTATGTGGCCAAACTTTAGTTAAATCAAAAGGATTAAAACCTAATTTTTCTGCTTCATCTTCTTTTAAAACTTGAATTTGGAAAGTCCATTTTGGAAAATCTCCTTTTTCAATAGCTTCATATAAATCTCTTTGATGACTTTCTCTATCATTTGCTATTAAATTTGCCGCTTCTTCGTTGGTTAAATTTTTAATACCTTGCCTTGTTTTAAAATGAAATTTCACCCAAAATCTTTCGTTTTTATCATTAATCAAACTATAAGTGTGACTTCCAAAACCATGCATATGACGATAGCTTGCAGGAATACCTCTATCACTCATTAAAATAGTAACTTGGTGTAAGCTTTCAGGACAAAGGCTCCAAAAATCCCATGCAGCATTATTGCTTCTTAAATGAGTTCTTGGATCTCTTTTTTGAGTGTGGATAAAATCAGGAAATTTATATGCATCTCTTATAAAAAATGTCGGAGTATTATTACCTACTAAATCCCAATTTCCTTCTTTAGTATAAAATTTAATAGCAAAACCTCTTACATCTCTTTCTGCATCAGCTGCACCTGCTTCGCCTGCAACGGTTGAAAATCTTATAAATAAAGGTGTATTTTCTCCAAGCTGTAAAACTTTTGCCTTGGTATATTGAGAATTATCTTTAGTGATTTTAAGCTCCCCATAAGCACCGCTCCCTTTTGCATGAACAGTTCTTTCTGGAATTCTTTCTCTATTTTGATGGGCAAGTTTTTCTAACAAAATATAATCTTGCATTAAAAGTGGACCCTTAGCGCCTGCGCTTAATGAATTTTGATTATCGGCTATGATATTTCCGAAATCATTGGTTAGTTTTTTCATCTTTTCTCCTTTTTATAAATAATAATTTTTATTATTTGATAAATTATATCCCTATATTATTAAAATAAAATTAAACAATAAAAATTATTATTTTTGAAAAAATAATCTTTTTTTAAGCATAATTATTTTTATTTTGTATTAAAATTGTTGAAAAATAAGAATAAGTGCTCTTATTTTAAATATTTTTACTACAAAATTAATAAAAAAAGGAGAGTTTAATGGATAAAGAAACAAGAACTTACTATATTAAATTAGTGAAATTTCTTGCTGATGCTTTGGGAAGAAATTATGAAATAGTTTTGCATGATGTAAGTGAAGATGGTACTAATATAGCAGAAATAGCTAATAATCATATTAGCAAAAGAACTATAAATTCACCTCTAACAGGCTTTGCTATTGAAATGATTAAAAACAAAATCTATTTAGAGCGTGATTATATAACACATTATAAAACTTCGGCTAAAAGCTCACAAGTAATGTCAGGCTCTACTTTTTTTATTAAAAAAGATGAAAAACTTGAAGGTTTGCTTTGTATTAATCATGATACTTCAGCATTTAAAAAAATCTCTGATGAAATTTTAAATCTTGGAAATATTTATGATAATTCTTATGAAAGTCCTGAACAAGAAAATAAAGAATACATAAAACTTGATTTAGAAGAAATCGTTGAAGATATTACGGGGATAGATATTGAAAGTTTTAAAAATAAAAGTTTAAAACCAAAGGAAAAACAAAAAATGATAGCTAGCTTATATGAAAAAGGCGTATTTAATGTAAAAGGTGTTATTCCTAAAGTTGCGGAGCTTTTAAATATTTCAGAACCTAGTGTTTATAGACATTTACAAAAGATTAAATAATCATAATTTAAAAAAAATATAATTTTTGATACAATAACATTTTAAAATTTTATAAAAGGAAAAATATGGCTGATGATATGATGGATGAACAAGGTGAATCAAAGAAAAAAGGCGGGAATACTTTAGTAATCATTATCGTTGTATTTTTATTTGTATTTTTACTTGTTATTGTAGGAGCAATTGCTTATCTAATGTTTAGTGGCGGCTCTGAAGAAAATCCTACCCCGCAAACTGAAGAAAGCGCACAAGTTGCACAAGCTCCTAAAAAAACAAATGCAGTAGCAGCTAGAGGGAGTGATTATGCAAATATTGGCGTGATGTATCCTTTAGCACCTTTTACGCTAAATTTATTAAGTGATGGTGGATCAAGATATGTAAAATGCACCATTCAACTTGAACAAAATGTTGAAACATTAACTCCTGAACTTGATAAAAAAGTTGCTATTATTAGAGATATTATCATTAGAACTTTAACATCAAAAACCTTTGAAGAAGTAAGCACTACAAAGGGTAAAGAAAGATTAAAAGATGAATTAACCGGTAAGATCAATGAAGTTTTAACTGATGGTTTTATCAAAAATATTTATTTTACCGACTTTGTAGTATCTTAATGATAGGCTGTGACATAGTCGTATGCTCTCGCATAGAAAAAATTTATGAAAGACATAAAACACTTTTCTTGGATAAATTTTTGTCCAAGAAAGAGCAAAGTTATATAAAAAATACCAACACTCTAGCCGGATTTTGGGCTATTAAAGAAGCTGCCTCTAAGGCTTTGGGGGTTGGAATTTCTAAAGAATGTTCTTTTTTTGACATCATCATCTCTAAAGATGACAAAAATGCTCCACACATTAGTTTTTCTCAAAAAGTCATGCAAGAGTTCAAAATTAAATCAGCAAGTGTAAGCGTAGCGCATGATGGGGGTTTTGCTATAGCAATAGTAGCTATAGAAACTAAGCAAGGTTAAAACCTTGCTTACATATAAAGCCCGCCATTGACTTTTAAAATTTCTCCTGTGATATAAGAAGAATGATCACTTAATAAAAACGCCACAGCTTGAGCTACTTCGCTTGCATCTGCAAAACGCTTCAAAGGGATATTATTAATATAATTTTGTTTTATTTCATCACTTAAAACTTCAGTCATATCACTTTTTATAAAACCCGGGGTAATGCAGTTATATCTTATATTTCTTGCTGCACCTTCTTTAGCAAAAGATTTTGTTAGAGCTATCATACCGCCTTTACTAGCACTATAATTAGTTTGGCCTGCATTTCCCATTTCTCCAACTATAGAAGCAATATTTACAACCGCACCAAAACGCTTTTTACTCATAGTTTTTAATGCCTCTCTACAACCTAAAAAACTTGAATTTAAATTAGCATTAATCACTGAAGAAAAATCATCCATACTCATTCTAAGTGCTAATTTATCATTAGTAATACCTGCATTATTAACTAAATAACTAAGCTCACCATCACTTTCTACTATAGTTGCAATAGCGCTTGTAAATTCTTCTTCAACACTTGCATCAAATTTAATCACAGCCGCACAACCACCACTTTTTTCTATCTCTTCTTTTAGTGCATCAGCAAGTTCAGGCTTACTTCTATAATTAATCCAAACTTTTAAACCATAACTTGCTAATTCTTTGGCTATTGCTGCACCTATACCTTTACTTGCACCTGTTATTAAAACATTTTTTCCACTAAATTTCATTGTTCTCCTTTAAATTAAAATAAAGCCTCATCCATTTCTTTTGGGATAGGTAAGTTTAAAATTTTAAGCACGCTTGGTGCTATATTACTAAGCCCCATGCCTTCTTTGAGCTTATCTACTCCTTTAGCTTCGACAAAAGCAAAAACATCAAAAGTTGTGTGATTAGTGAGCATATTTTCTTTTTCATCCCTCATCGCTTCACAGTTTCCATGATCTGAAGTAATAATAAAAGCATAATCATGCTCTCTTGCTTTAGCAATAACCCTACCTAAACACTCATCTACACATTCAACCGCACTAATCGCAGCTTCAAAATCACCCGTATGTCCTACCATATCACCATTTGCAAAATTTACTACGATAAAATCCATACCACTTTCTATACCCTTAAGCACCTCATCTGTGACTTCTTTAGCACTCATTTGAGGTTTTTCATCGTATGTTTTTACTTTAGGACTTGGAATTAAAATTCTTGTTTCATTGCATTCTAATTCTTCTTTTCCCCCATTAAAGAAAAAGGTTACATGAGCATATTTTTCTGTTTCAGCTGTGTGAAGTTGGCTTAAATTTGCATTAGCTATCACAGAAGCTAAAGTATTATTTAACTCTTCTTTTTCAAACATCACAGGTAGTTTAAAACTCTCATCATACAAACTCATAGTAATGGCATTTTTTATAAGCACTTCTTTTGGAAATTCATTAAAACTTTCTTGGGTTAAAGAAGCGACTAATTGACGCATTCTATCATTTCTAAAATTGATAAAAATCACACCATCTTCAGCCTTAATTCCATCAAAGCTTTGACTAATAACTGGGGTTAAAAACTCATCCGTGATATTTTCATCATAGTTTTTTTGTATAAATTGCATAAAATCATCACACTTTGGTGCCTTAGCAAATAAAGTATCATAATAAGACTTAACCCTATCATAGCGCTTATCTCTATCCATAGCATAAAATCTTCCCGATAAAGAAGCAAAATTAACCCCTTCTTTTTCGCAAAATTCCTGTAAAGATTTTATAAATTCTAAACCTGAATTTGGAGGACAATCTCTACCATCACTAATTGCATGCGCAAAAACTTCTTTATTTTCTTGCCTACAAATTTTTAAAAGTGCATTAAAATGTGTATGCATAGAATGCACCCCGCCATCACTATAAAGCCCTATAATATGCACTCTTTTGCATTTTTGCAATAATTCTTTTAAAGCCTTATTGTCTTTTAAAGTGTCATTTTCTATGGCTTTATTTATCTTGACTAAATTTTGATAGATTATGCGTCCACTACCTATACACATATGCCCTACTTCGCTATTACCCATTTGACCTTCAGGTAGGCCAACTGCCAAGCCACTTGTTTTTATCAAAACATTAGGGGTATTTTCAAAAAGCTTATCATAAGTTGGCTTTTTAGCATGAAAAAAAGCATTATAGTTTGAATTTGTATTATGTCCTATACCATCTGTGATTATCAAAATACATTTTTGACTCATTTTTTACTCTTTTTTATAATTTATTTATGTGATTTTACTAAAATTATGCTTTTAAAAAACAAATATAAGGTTAAAATTTTGCTTTATCTTACAGAATATACAAATTATATGTTTTTTTCTTATATTAGCGTGCGTGCTGGTTTTGCATTTTTTATTGCTTTATTTTTGAGTTTGTATTTAATGCCAAAATTTATCAAATGGGCTCAAAATAAAAAAGCAAATCAACCTATTTATGAATACGCTCCACAATCACACCAAGCTAAATCTCATACCCCTACTATGGGTGGCCTTGTTTTTATCTTTGCTACTATCATAGCAAGTGTTTTAAGTGCTGATTTAAATAATAGTTTTGTAATCGTTGGATTATTATGTTTAGTATTATTTTGCACTATAGGCTTAGTTGATGATTTGGGGAAAATTTTAAAAAAAGACAATCACGCAGGATTAAGCCCAAAAATGAAACTACTAGGGCAATTTAGCGCTGCTTTTATTTGTGTTGGATTATTATATTTATTTGATATAAATACTGAATTTTATTTACCTTTTTACAAACATGCTATTTTTGATGGCGGTATGTTTATGTTGTTTTTATGGATTTTAGTTATTATATCAAGCTCCAATGCTGTAAATTTAACCGATGGGCTTGATGGTCTTGCAACCGTGCCTTCTATATTTTCTCTTTTAAGCCTTGGTGCTTTTTTGTATTTAAGTGGAAATGCTATTTATAGTTCTTATTTATTTTTACCTAAAATTCAAGGACTAGGAGAACTTGTGGTGCTAAGCTCAGCTTTAGTTGGCGCGCTTATGGGATTTTTGTGGTATAACTGCTATCCTGCACAAGTTTTTATGGGAGATAGTGGGAGTTTAAGCATAGGAGCGTTTTTAGGCTATCTTGGTATAGTAAGTAAAAATGAAATTTTGCTTTTGCTTATAGGCTTTGTATTTGTTTTAGAAACTATTTCAGTGATTTTACAAGTAGGAAGTTTTAAAATCTTTAACAAAAGAGTATTTAAAATGGCACCTATTCATCATCATTTTGAAAAAATAGGTTGGGTGGAAAATAAAATCATTGTGCGTTTTTGGATGATAGCCTTACTTGCAAATATCATTGCATTAATTAGTATAAAGTTAAGATAATGAAAATTTCACTTTTTGGATACGGAAAAACAACTAAAGCTTTTGCACATCGTTTTGGAAATTGCGATATTTATGATGATCATTTTGCAAGTATAAGTAAAGATGAATTTAACAATACACTTTTACCGCCTTGTGAATTTGATCCTTTAAAAAGTGACTTAGAAATTCCAAGTCCTGGCTTTCCAAATGATCATTTTCTCATACAGCAAGCAAAAAATTTAAGTAGTGAGTATGATTTTTTTTATGATGGCATGCCAAAAAGTGTTTGGATAAGCGGAACAAATGGCAAAACCACCACCACCCAAATGACACATCATCTTTTAAAACACATCAATGCGCAAATGGGAGCAAACATAGGAACTCCTTTAGCACAAATGGATATTAGTGCTAAATTATGGATTTTGGAAAGTTCATCTTTTTCGCTTTTTTACACCAAAGTAGCTAAACCTGAAATTTATGCACTTTTACCTATCACGCCTGATCATCTTTCTTGGCATAAAAGCTTTGAAAATTATGAGCAAGCAAAGCTTAGCGTGCTTGAAAGAATGAATGAAAATGATGTGGTAATTTTACCTAAAAAGTATGAGGCTTATCCAACCCATGCTTATGTTATAAGCTATGAAGATGAGCAAGATTTAGCTAAAAAAATGCAAATTGATTTAGAAAAAATTCATTTTAAAACCCCTTTTTTGCTTGATGCTCTTATTGCCTTAAGTATAGAAAAAATCATACTAGATCGTTGCTCTTATGAGCTTTTAAATGAGTTTAAAATAGAAAAAAATAAACTTGAAGAAATATTTGATCATAAAAATAGACTTTGGGTAAATGATACTAAAGCGACTAATCTTGATGCTAGTTTAGCTGCTCTTAAACGCTATAAGGATAAAAAAATTCATCTTATCATAGGTGGGGATGATAAGGGAGTGAATTTAAGTACTTTATTTGCTTTTATGAAAGAGCTTGATATAGAGCTTTATGCCATAGGAAAAAGCACCAATAAAATACTTGATTATGCTAAAAATGCTAATTTAAAAGCATATTTTTGTGAGTTTTTACCTAAAGCGGTAGAAAAAATCAACCAAAACTTAACTAATGATGAAGTAGCCCTACTAAGCCCTGCTTGTGCAAGCTTAGATCAGTTTAAATCTTATGAAGAAAGAGGAGAACTTTTTAAAAAATGTATTCAAGAATTAAGCTAAATCTTTTTGAATGCAAAATTTTAAAAACTCACATAAATTTATAAATTTATTGCTTGGTTCTTTATTTTTATGATAAATCAAGCAAAGCTCTCTTGAAATTTTAAAATTTTTTAATCTTACTTCAAATAAACTTTTAGCTTCAAGCTCTTCTTTAACACTAAATTTAGGTAAAACTGCTAAAAATTTACCTTTTTTAGCCAACTCTTTTATCATAGCAGTTGAGTTTAACTCATAAACCAAATTAAGCTTTACATCTTTAGGCAAAGCATTTAAAAACACTTCTTTTGCACCTGAACCTTGCTCACGACTTAGCCATTTAAAATCCTTTAATTCATCTATGAAAAATTCTTTTTTGAAGTCATTTTTACTCACCACAATAAGCTCATCATCACAAATTTTAATCTTTTTTATATCCTTATCTTTGCAAATACCTTCAATTAAACCTATATCGATTTCTTTATCTAAAATATCTTTGATGATATTTTGACTATTATCCAAAGACAAATTTAACTTGATATTTTCCGCCTTTTGATCTAAAAAAGTTCCTAGTAAATAAGTGCCTACATTTTGACTAACTTTCATACTTATTTCATAGCTTTGATCATCTTGCATTGCTTTTTCTATGCGTTCAAATTCTAAAATCAAAGGAGTAATTTGTTTTAAAAAAACCTTTCCTTTTTCATTTAAGCTTAAAAATTTAGCATTTCTATCAAAAAGCTTGGTGTTTAAACTTTTTTCAAGTTCAAATATAGCTAAAGACAAAGCAGATTGAGTTATATTTAATTCTTTAGCACAAACTCTTAAATTTAAATTTCTACACAAGGCTTGAAAATATTTTATTTGTTTAAAAGTCATAAGCACTCTTTTGATAAATATTTTTAATCATTATATCAAATAAAATTAATTTTACTTATCATAAAAAAATCATTAAGATTACAAAAAACAAAAAAAGGAAAAATTCATGCATAAAAATATATATAAAAATAGAAAATTTGAAGCTTTTTTACTACTTTTTACTCTTGCTTTTTGTGCTTTTGCTATTTCTGAGCTTAATTTTTTTAAAAATCTTGGAATTTCAGCTTTAATCATAGCCGTGATTTTGGGAGCTTTAATAGGAAATTTAGCACATCAAAATGCAAATTTACTTAAAAAATCAGGAGTTTTAAGCATAGCAACAAAAGAAATTTTAAGACTTGGAATTATACTTTATGGTTTTAGAATTACTTTTAATGATTTAGAAAAAGTTGGATTAAATGGGATTTTGCTAGCATTTTTAGTGGTATTTTCTACCTTTTTTATAGGGCTTTTGTTAGGAAAATTATTCAAACTTGATCTTAAAGAAAGCATACTTATAAGTAGTGGCTCAAGCATTTGTGGAGCAGCTGCTGTGATGGCTAGTGAAAGCATTGTTAAAGGTGGCTCTGCTAAAGTTGGCGTAGCAGTTTGCACTGTGGTGGTTTTTGGAACTTTAGGGATGTTTTTATATCCTTTGGCTTGGAATTTAGGTTGGTTTGATTTTTTTAATTTAAAGCAAATGGGGTATTTCATGGGAGCAAGCTTACATGAAGTTGCACATGCTGTTGCAGCAGGTGAAGCTGTACAAGCAGGAGATGGTGCTGTCATAGAAAAAATGTTGCGTGTTTTAATGCTAGTACCTTTTTTGATTTTCTTAAGTCTTTTTTCATTGAAATTTCTAAGTAAAAATAATGAAAAAATCTCCATTAAAGCAAATATTCCTTATTTTGCCTTATGGTTTTTATTTGCATGTGGTATTAGCTCACTTGAAATATTAAATACCAATTTTGCGCTTAACTATATAAAACCAAGCATACAAACTATAGACACACTTTTGCTTTCTATGGCTATGGTAGCTTTAGGAGTAAATATCCATAAAAATGTTTTAAAAAATGCAGGTTTTAAACCATTTTTAATAGCATTTTTTCTTTTTATATGGTTAATCTTTATATCAATTAGTTTTATTTTATTATTAAATTTATAAATACATGAAAATTCTTCATGTATTTATTTTATAATCTTTAATCAAAATAAATTAATGTTAGCGAATTAACAATAAAGGTTTTTTAGCCTTAGTTAAAATATCATTTGTCAAACTACCAAATAAAATACTTTTTAACCAATGATGTGAATAAGCTCCCATGATCAATAAATCTATATCATTTTGCTCACCAAAATCAAATAAAGCTTGAGTAATCTCTCCACTTAAATGCTGTGTTTGTACATTTAAATTTGCTTCTTTAAAAATTTGACCTACTTGAGCTAATAACTCACAAGAAGCTTTTTCATCTTTAGAAACATTTACTATATAACGCTTTGCTTCTTTAAAAATAGGTCTTTTAATGGCTTGTTCTATAGCCTTTTTAGCTAAATTACTCCCATCATAAGCCATCATCACACTTTTAATCTCTTTAAAAGCAGAATTTACAAGCAAAATAGGCACATTTAAAGCTCTTACTAATTCTTCTGTATGAATACCTATTTTATTTTTCTTACCCCCGCCTTTTAAACCTGCTATGGCTAATCTTATTTGATCATTATATTCTTTTAAAACCTCTTCTAAATCTCCATCTCTTTGCACACTAAAGCATTCTTTTACGCCTTGTTCTTTTGCATAAGCACAAAATTCTTCTAAAATTCTTTGCCCTTTTTTGCAAAGATTTTCATTTTTTTGGCTTTGCTCTTCTACTAAATCTTCAATCACACACCCACTAGCACCTATGCCAAAACTACAAGCTAATTCAGCATTAGTAAAATTTGGTTCTATAGTATATAAAAACATTAAAGGTAAATCTAGCTTTTTAGCTAAATACACCCCATAATGCAAACTTTCCCTACAAGGCTCTAAAACATCTACACAAACTAGAATTTTTTCCATTTAATATCCTTTTGTAGTATCAATCTTGCGCTTTTTGCGCTATTAAAACACCTTCTATGATTTTTTTAATATCCCCATCTAAGATATTATCAACTTGCGAAAAAGCTTCATTTGAGCGTGTATCTTTGACTTGTTGATAAGGAAAAAGCACATAAGAGCGGATTTGATGACC
This sequence comes from Campylobacter sp. CNRCH_2016_0050h, assembly GCF_025772605.1. NCBI lineage: Bacteria > Pseudomonadati > Campylobacterota > Epsilonproteobacteria > Campylobacterales > Campylobacteraceae > Campylobacter > Campylobacter sp. CNRCH_2016_0050h. The sequence continues at coordinate 43,311 of NZ_JAKMSK010000009.1, forward strand.
CCAACCTATCTCACTTTTTTCACTTGAATTTGCTTCATCTTGTTGTTTCATAAGCTCAAGCTCATAAAGGCGTGATTTTAGCATTTTAAAAGCAGTTGCTTTGTTTTTGTGTTGGCTTCTATCGTTTTGACATTGCACTACTATACCACTTGGCATATGAGTTATGCGCACTGCTGATTCAGTTTTATTAACATGTTGTCCACCTGCTCCGCTTGCTCTATAATAATCAATCCTTATATCTTTTTCTTCAATTTCTATTTCAATATCATCATCAAGTTCAGGTGAAACCATCACACTAGAAAAACTCGTATGGCGACGTCCTGCACTATCAAATGGAGAAGTTCTTACTAAACGATGAATGCCATTTTCAGCTTTTAAATACCCATAAGCATTTTCACCTTTTACTAAAAAGCTAACATCTTTAAGTCCTGCTTCTTCACCTTCTTGAAAGTCAAGCGTTTCTACTTTAAAGCCTTCTCTTTCACAAAATCTCAAATACATCCTATAAAGCATGCTAGCCCAGTCATTACTCTCCGTTCCACCTGCTCCTGGGTGAATGGAAACTATGGCATTTTTACCATCATTTTCTCCACTTAAAAGCATAGAAATTTCAAGATTTACAATAAGATCTTCTAGCTTGTTTGCATCTTCAAATAAAGCTTCTATGGTGTCTAAATCATTTTCACTATTGGCAAGATCAAAAAGCTCGCTTGCATCATTTAAAGCATTATTTGCATTTTCATAATTTTTAAGTAAATTTGAAATTTTAGTTTTTTCTTTACCTATAACGCCTGCTTGTTTTACATCACTCCAAAAAGAAGGGGAATTTTCTAAATTTTCTATTTCTTTTAATCTTGCTTTTATCTCTTCAGGTTTAATGATAGAAGCGATATTTCCAACTTTGTTTTTTAATTTTTTTAAAAGTTCGCTGTATTCGTAATTATCCATAAAAATTTTCTTTCTAATTTTGATATAATTTAATCTTATAATTTTAGCAAAAAATAAAACATTTAAAGTGAGAAATATGCCAAAACTTTTTTTAATGTCTTTAGGTTGTAATAAAAATTTAGTTGATAGTGAAATCATGCTTGGAAGATTAAGTGATTATGAAATTTGTGATGAGCCAAGCTTAGCTGATGTTTTGATTGTAAATACCTGTGGTTTTATAGATAGTGCTAAAAAAGAAAGCATAAATGCGATTTTAGACTTACACGAGCAAAGAAAAAAGGACTCGTTGCTGGTTGTAACAGGATGTTTAATGCAGCGCTACCGCGAAGAATTAATGAAAGAACTACCTGAAGTTGATCTTTTTACCGGTGTGGGAGATTATGAAAAAATTGATGAAATGATACTTAAAAAAAGTAATCTATTTTCAAATTCTACTTACTTACAAGATAAAAATACCAATCGTGTGATCACAGGATCAAACTATCATGCTTTTATCAAAATAGCTGAAGGGTGCAATCAAAAATGTTCATTTTGCGCTATACCAAGTTTTAAAGGCAAACTTAAATCAAGAAGCTTAGAAAGTATTATAAATGAAGTAAAAGAACTTGTTAAAAAAGGCTATAAAGATTTTTCTTTTATTGCTCAAGATACAAGCTCGTATTTGTTTGATCAAGGTCAAAAAGATGGACTTTTAAAGCTTATTGAAGCTATAGAAAATATCCAAGGTGTAAAGGCTGCTAGAATTTTATATCTATATCCAACAAGCATTAGTAAAGAAGTGATAGAAAAAATCATTCAGTCAAAAGTTTTTGTAAATTATTTTGATATGCCTTTGCAGCACATCAGTGATAATATGCTTAAAATCATGAAACGCGGGGCTAATAAAGCAAAACTAATCGAACTTTTAAATTTAATGAAACAAGCTCCAAATTCATTTTTACGCACAGGTTTTATAGTAGGACACCCTGGAGAGAGTGATGAGGATTTTGAAGAATTATGCGCTTTTATAAAAGAATTTGGTTTTGATAGAATTAGTGTTTTTGCTTATTCTAAAGAAGAAGATACTGCAGCTTTTGACATGGAACAAATTCCTAGTAAAATCATCAATGCAAGATTAAAAGTGATAGAAAAAATCGTCGATGAATGCATAGAAAAAAGCTTTAATCAACAAGTTGGTAAAAAGACTTTAGCATTTTGTGAAGGTCAAAGCTCTGAAGGAGAATTTTTCATCGGTGCAAAAGATTTGCGTTGGGATAGAAATATAGATGGAGAAATTCTCATCAATGAAAGTGATTGTGGCGATTTAGAAATGGGTGAGCTTTATGAGTGTGAAATCACACAAAGTTTAGATAAAAAACTCATTGCAAAAGCCTTAAGAAAGCTTGATGATTGATAGCAAATATTTAAATCATTTAAAGCAAGGGAAAAATCTTTTAGCATTTTCACATGGGAGTGATTCTAGTGCTTTATTTTTCATACTTTTAGAAAAAAATGTAGATTTTGACCTTGCTTTTATAAACTACAAAACTCGCAAAAATAGCGATAAAGAAGAGCAAAGTGCCAAAGAATTAGCCAAGCATTTTCATAAAAAAATTTACATCAAAACTGCACCCAAGATAACAAAAAATTTCGAAGCCCATGCAAGAGCTTTGCGTTATGAATTTTTTGAAGAACTTTGCAAAAACCACTCTTATGATAATCTTTTACTAGCTCATCATTTAAATGATAAACTAGAATGGTTTTTAATGCAATTTTCCAAAGGCGCAGGACTTAGAGAATTACTTGGTTTTAAAGATATTGAAAAAAGAAAATATTTTACCATCATAAGACCCTTGCTTGAAATTCCAAAAGAAGAAATTTCAAACTACCTAAAAAACAACAATATCGCTTATTTTCATGATGAGAGTAATGACAATGAAAAATATTTTAGAAATTTCATACGCAAAAATTTTGCCAATGAGTTTTTAAAGCTTTATCCAAATGGAGTAAAAAAGAGCTTTAAATACCTAGAAAAAGACTTAAAAGAAGAAAATATTTGTGAATTTAAAAATATTTACATTACTCATAAAGATGAAAGTTTAATCGCAAAATGTTTTAAAAAACTTGGAGTACTTTTAAGTGCTAAACAAAGACAAGAAACTTTAAAAGGCGATGGAGTAATTTCGCATAAAATAGGCATTGTTTACATACAAGAAAAAGTTTTGATTTTTCCTTTTGTAAGTTGTGAGAAAATGCCAAAAGAATTTAAAGAAATTTATAGAAAAGCAAAAATCCCTAAACTCTTAAGAGCATATTTATACACAAAAAATATTGATGTAAAAGAACTTATGCAAGCTCTTTTATGATTTCTTCAAAAAGTTCTTTTACTCTTGTTTCTAAAAAGTCTTTAAATTCAGCACTTGTAGCTTCAGCACGCATGATAAGATATGGACTTGTATTAGAAGCACGCAAAAGCGCCCAGCCTTCTTTAAAGGTAATTCTAACTCCGTCAATTTCATTACAATCAAGCACATTTTCAAAAGCATTTGCTTTTACTTTTTCTTTAAATTTTTCTATGATTTGAAATTTATTTTCTTCACTAACCTTAAGCTTAATCTCTTCACTTGCATAAAGTTTTGGTAATTCTTTAACTAATTTTTCTATATCAAAACCATTTACTAAAAGCTCTAAAGTTCTTAAAAATGCATAAATTCCATCATCATAACCAAAATATCTATCTTTAAAGAAAATATGCCCACTAAGCTCTGCTGCTATATCGATATTTTGCTCTTTCATCATTTTTTTAATATTAGAATGTCCAGTCTTACCCATCATGATAAAACCAAATTTAGCTACCTCATCAAAAAGGTTTTTAGAGCATTTTACTTCACCTAAAACTCTAGGATTTTTTATATTTTTAGCAAATAAATAGCAAAGCTCATCGCCCTTAAATACATAGTCTTTACTTGCTACTACTAAACGATCCCCATCTCCGTCAAAAGCAAAGCCCATTTTTGCATTTTCATTTTCTTTTAGCGCAACTTGCAATGCGTGTAAATTTTCAAGCTCTGTTGGATCGGGCGCGTGATTTGGGAAATTTCCATCAGGATTTTCAAATAAAATTTGTGCATTAAGATTTAATTTTTCCACCAAAGGCTTTATAATCACTCCAGTAGCTCCATTTGCACAATCAATAATGATTTTTTCTTTATAGCCCTTAAAATGTGAAAAATGTTTAGCTAAAAAGTCTATGTATAAGCTTTTAATATCATAATTTTCATATCTTAAATCATCATTGATTTCAAGTTCTAAATACTCTTGCACTTTTAAAGAAAGCTTTTTCAAATCAGCACCAAAAAAACTTTCTTTATTAATCGTTATTTTAAAGCCATTGTATTCTTTTGGATTATGCGAACCTGTTATCATGATATTTGCATCAAAAATATCATCAAAAAATAAACTAAAATACCCCATAGGAGTTGGTGCTAAGCCTATATTGAAAACTTGCATATTAGCTTTATTTAAACCGCTGATTAAATAGTTAAAAAGTTCATTTGCACTATATCTTGCATCATAACCTACGCTTACTTTCTCACAACCCCTTGATTTCATTTCTAAACCCAAAGCATAGCCTATAGCTTTTACACTTTTTTCATTTAACTCACTTGGGTAAAGCCCTCTTATATCATACTCTCTAAAAATCAAATCTAACATTTTAATCCTTTTGTCTTCTAAGTTCTAATTTTGCTTGTTTTAAACTTTCTTCTATGTTTTCATTTTTGCTTGATAAACAAAGTTTAATTTCTAACTTTACATTTTGTTCTTTAAATTCAAAACAATATTTTTGCATAAAATTTTCAAGCATTTGAAGCTTGCTTTGCACAAAGGCTATATTTTCATTTTCAAATACAATAATAAAATAATCCTTATCATCTTTAAAAACCCTAGCATGTAAAGCTTTTTTTAAAATCCTAGCAAATTCATGCATTATAAACTCGCCCATTTTTGAGTCTTTTTGATGATAAATTTCATTGATATTTTTTACTTCAATCAAGGCTAAATGAAAATTTTCAAGTCCTTGGGCATATCTTCTTAAGGCCTTTAAATTTGGCAAATTGGTTAAAGTGTCAAAAAAGGCTATTTTATAAGCTTTATACACTAAAAATCCTATCAACACCAAAGAAGCAAATTCATAATAACCCAAATCAACACTATTGTAAAATAAAAATTGCACGCTCAAGCCCATATAAGCTAGCAAAAAATGAAAATCATTATTTTTAAAATATGAAAATAATAAAAATATCATTCCTACCCAAAATACACAAAAGCTTAACTCACTAATAGGCTTAAAAAATTGCGTTGAAAGGCCGAAAATTTCACTTGTAATGCTTGCATTAAAATTAGTACTTGTGCTAAGTATTAACGCTACAAAACCCATAAAGGCTAAATACGCAAATTTAATAAAATTAATTCTTTCAAAAACAAGCTTACTATCTTGCAAAAACACAAAAAGCACAAAAGAAAAAGGTAAAAATACCGAGATAAACAAATGCGCTTGATATTCACTTGCCACTAAAGATAAAGCCCTAGCACATAAAATCAACAAAAGCAAGAAAAAAATCTTATTTTGTTTAAAAAAATAAGCTAAAAATAAAGCTAAAAATTCCAAAACAAAACTAAAAGAAGGTAAAAAAGATAATAAAACTAAACTCAATCAAATAACCTTAATTTAAAAATAATTTTAAAAATTATACAACAATTTTGAATTATTTTTTTAATACATATTATAAGTAAAATAAAAATAGAAATTAAAATAAATATGCCTGAAATATGCTTAGTAAAAAATAATGTAATTTATCTTAGATAGTTAAATTTCAAAGCAACAAATGATAACACGAAAAAACTTTTAAAATAAAACTTTACGAAATTAAAAAGCTAATAAATATATTAAAATCATTAAATTATTTTTATTTAAATTTTGCAATTTCATCTTGTATGGTTTGATTTATCTCAAGTAGCTCTTCATAATTTTTTTTATTTTTTTCCAAAAGTTCATCAAATTTAAAGCCAAGCATAACGATGCGATATAAATTAGGTTTGTATTTTCTCCAATTATACAAAGTGCTAACATCAATATCTAATTCATATGCCATATCGCGTTTGCTCTTTTTTGCCATAAGCTACCCTAAATTTTTAAATACTTATGGGCTGATTTTACATTAAAAATTCTTTATTAAAAACAATTGAAATATTCTATGTTTTATTTAATTAATATTGATTATTTCAATATTAATTAAGCTAAATTGTGGAATAATTCAAGTTATCTTAAGTTAAGGAGTGAAAGAATGGATGCTACAAGTTTATTTTTATCAATAAAAAATAAATTACCAAAAGAATATGGGTCTTTTAGAAAAAGAATAAGTCGAGGATATAAATATTCTGATCCTATTATGTCAAATGAAGATCTAAAAAAGAAACTTGAAACTTTAAGTTCTGATAAGTTGGATAAAGTATATACAAGACTTCAATACACCAAGCTCAAAAACCCAACTCTAGTCTTTTGGGTTTATAATTTTTTATTAGGTGGTTTTGGTGTTGCAAGATTTTATATAGGTCAAATTGGATGGGGAATTTTTAGATTAGTTTTAACTTTGCTTGCTATGATAATTGGCTTTATTGCTGATTCCTCATATGATTCATTTTGGATAGCTACTTCAAATATAATCAATTATGGTAATTTTGGTATTTGGTTTATAGATTTGTTTATAGTTGGCGTATTGCTTAGAAATCAAAATCTTGAAAAAATTAACTTAATTATAGACGATATAAAATCTTAGTATATTTGTGGAAGAAAATATTCTCAATTTTTACTTATTTAAGGAGATAAAATGAATGAAAAACACGCACCTTTTGAAACAGAACCCACTTTGATTTATGAGAAAAATACTTTTAAAATTGTCGCTGGAAAAACATATACAAATAAAGATGAAAAATTTTGCATAGGTTTAAAATCAAATGATTTTCCTAAAAATTCTTATCTTATATTTCCGCCACAGCTTAGCTTAGATTTATTAAAAAATCTTTTAAGCCAAGATGGGGCTAATAATAGTGAAATTATCAAATTTATTAAAATAATAACCGAATAAGCAATGAAAAATATTTTATTAAGTTTCATAATGGTTTTGTTATTTACAGGATGTTTTAATAATAAGCCAAAATGCGATGATGAGGTTGTTCAGCTTACATTAAAAAGTATTTTAGATGATGATGAGTGGGTTTATATTGAGTATGGACTAAGTGAGCAGTCTTTAAAGGCCTTAAAAATAAGCTTAAATGGCATGGATATAAGGGATTTAGAGGCTATATTATCTACCGATACCATTGGAATTTTAAGAGCTCATTTAAAACCTATATTTGACTTAAAAGATTATGCTAATGAAGTGGGTTATACTTCTTTTAGTAGTTTTATAACTCAAGATAGTAATGATAAAAAAACAAGTTTTTGTAGAGCTAGTTTGAAATTAACTTACCCACAAATGCCAGATGATATGAGAGAAAATTATGCAAGAGGCACTTTAAAAGGAATTATATTTGATGGGGGAGAGCATGAAGTACAAATTTCATATAGCGCTCAATTTAGCGATGATAAAAAACAAGTTTTTGTAGAACTTTTGGATTATTAGTTTATTTTGGCAATGAAATTTTATTTTATTGCCAAGCAAAATTTATACTCAATTAATTTCAAGTCTTTTTTTGTTACAATTTCTTAAAAATTTTTATAAGTAAAAATTCTAAGGAAAATTATGGTAGAAGTAAAAAATCTCACTATGCGTTTTGCAAACCAACTTTTATTTGAAGATGTAAATTTAAAATTAAACCGTGGTGAAAGATATGGACTTATAGGTGCAAATGGCGCAGGAAAATCAACCTTTTTAAAAATTCTCTCAGGTGAAATAGAATCAAGCAGTGGAGAAATTTGCATAGATCCAAATTTAAAAATCGCAGTGTTAGGACAAGATCAATTTGCTTTTGAAAACTACACTATCAAAGATGCGGTAATGTGTGCAAATAAAAGATTATATGATGCACTAAAAGAAAAAGAAAAACTTTATATGAGTGAAGAATTTACCGATGAAATCAATGATAGATTAAGCGAGCTTGAAATCATAACAGCAGAAGAAGATCCAAACTATGATTGTGAGCTTAGATGTGAAAAAATTCTTAGCTCTTTAAATATTAAAGATTTTAATGCTCTCATGAGCACTTTACAAAGCGCAGATAAATTTAAAGTTTTATTAGCTCAAGTATTATTTTTAGGTGCTGATGTATTATTTTTAGATGAACCTACAAACAACCTTGACTTAGAAGCTATTTCTTGGCTTGAAAATGAACTTTTAAGACATGAGGGAACTTTAGTAGTAATTAGCCATGATAGACATTTTCTAAATAAAGTTTGTACAAGAATTTTAGATGTAGATTTTAAACAAATACGCGATTTTGCTGGAAATTATGATGATTGGTATATGGCTTCAACCTTACTTGCTAAACAAGCTGAACTCAAACGCGATAAAACTTTAAAAGAAAGAGAAGAATTAGAAAATTTCATACGCCGTTTTAGCGCTAATGCTTCAAAAGCCAAACAAGCTACAAGTAGAGCTAAAGCTTTAGAAAAACTTGAGCTTGAAGAGATTAAAACTTCAAGTAGGCGTGATCCTAGTATAGTTTTTAGAACAAATAGAGAAATAGGAAATGAAGTTTTAGAATTAAAAGGTATTAGCAAAGCTTATGATAAAACTTTATTTGAGAATTTAGAATTAAAATTAAAAAAAGGTGATAAAATAGCCTTAATCGGAGCAAATGGTGTTGGAAAAAGCACTTTAGCCAAAATCATTGCATCAAAATTAGAACCTGATAGTGGCCACATCCACCTTGGTGCTACCATAGAAATGGGATATTTTTCACAAGATACGACAAATTTAATCAATGAAAATTTGAAACTTTATGAATGGTTAATGAGTGAAAAATTCAAAGATTTAGATGAAATTCGCAAATGTCTTGGTAGAATGCTCTTTAGCGGAAGTGATCAAGAAAAAATGGCTTCTAGCTTAAGTGGAGGTGAAAAACACCGCTTAATGCTTTCAAAGTTAATGTTAGAACGCGGAAATTTCTTGCTTTTAGATGAACCGGATAATCATTTAGATCTTGAAAGTATCATTGCATTAGGTGAAGCCTTGTATAATTTCAAAGGTTGTGTGATATGCATAAGCCACGATAGAGAGCTAATTAGTGCTTTTGCTAATCGTATATGGTTTTTAGAAGATGGGAAATTAACAGACTTTAAAGGAAATTATGACGAATTTTTAGGAGGTTTAGAATGAATTCGTTTAAGATAAAATATGCAGCTGGTTTTGGACATTTTACTCAAAATCACAGAGGTTTTGGCCCAACTATTTATGTAGAAGAAAGTATTGATTTTCAAAGTGAAAAAGATTATTTTGACTATGTTGAATTTTATGAAAAATTCAGCAAAGAAGATGATACTTATTTTCACATTTCATTTTTAGAAGATCGCCCTTTAACTTCTCAAGAATTAGAAAGTAGAAATGCTTATAGAAAACTAAGAGATGAGCGCTGTAACAAAGCTAGAGAAGAGTTTATCAAAAACAATGAAATAGAAGCTGAATACTACCCAACTCATGGTGATTAAGGAATGATTTTTGCTTGTTTTTTCCTTGTAATATTTTGAAAGGAGAAAACATGCAAGTTAACCATGATAATTTATCGGTTAAAGAGTATGGATATGGTCAAAGTAGTGCCTATAAAAGCACTCAAGGAGCTAATGAAGACTTTATGTCTTTACTTAGTCAAAACAATAGCGAAAATTTAAACGAGCAAAGTATAAAACTTGATGAGCTTTTTTCAAAAGCCATGAGTCAAGATCAATTTAGCACAGGAATTTTTAGCTCAAATATGTCAAATATTTATAATTATCGTTTTAGAGGACAAAACGAAACTCCTATGCAAGCTAATATAGAAGAAAAACAAGAACCACAAAAAGATATGATAAAAGATCTTTTAAATTCTTTATGAAAATGAAGTAAGCAAACGCTTACTTCCAAATAAGTCCACTAAATTCAAACTCTTTTGCAAATTTTTTAAATTCCTCTTCTTCTTTTACATTAACACTTAAAACCAACTCAACATTTTCTTGAAATTTTTTTTCATATGAAATGTTATTTTTATTTAAAAAATGCTCAAATCTTGCATAAAGATAAAAAGGAATGTTTAAACTTAAAATATTTTTAGCTTCAAATTCTAAAAGCATCGCATTTAAAATAGCTTCATTTGTAGCTTCACTATAAGCTCTTACAAGACCACCTGTACCAAGTTTAATCCCTCCAAAATAACGCACCACAATCACCGCACAATTAACAAGTAAAGCCCCTCTTAAGACATTCAAACAAGGCATAGCAGAAGTTCCTTTTGGCTCACCATCATCGCTTTTATCTTCTATGATTTGATCAAATTCATTTAAATACCTATAAGCATATACAAAATGCACGGCTTTTAAATGCTCATTTCTTAGCTTTTGCATTAAAGTTTGAAAATCTTCAAAAGGACATAAAAACGACAAAAAAGTTGATTTTTTGATTTCTATTTTTGCTTGATAAATTTGATCAATAGTTTTCATTTTTTCCTTAAATTAGTTATAATATTTAAATAAAATTATAATCAAAACAACTTATAAAAATTTAAGGATAAACTATGCTTCAAACTTGTATTTTTCCTGCAGCAGGTTATGGTACTAGATTTTTACCTGCTACAAAAACCCTACCTAAAGAAATGCTACCTATACTAACTAAGCCTTTAATCCATTATGGTGTAGATGAGGCTTTAGAAGCTGGTATGGAAACCATGGGCTTTGTTACAGGGCGTGGAAAAAGAGCTTTGGAGGATTATTTTGATATTTCTTATGAACTTGAACACCAAATCGCAGGTACTAAAAAAGAATATCTTTTAAATGAAATAAGAACACTCATAGATCGCTGCACTTTTACTTTTACAAGACAAAATGAAATGAAAGGCTTAGGAGATGCGGTTTTAAAAGCAAAGCCTTTAGTGCAAGATGAAGCTTTTGGAGTTATTTTAGCAGATGATTTATGTGTAAATGAAGATGGGGTAAATGTCTTAGCTCAAATGGTAAAAATTTATGAAAAATACCGCTGCTCTGTTATAGCTGTGATGGAAGTTGAAGCTGATCAAGTTTCAAACTATGGGGTTATAGCAGGAAATGCTGTGGAGGAGGATTTGATCATGGTAAATTCTATGGTAGAAAAACCTGATCCAAAAGATGCTCCAAGCAACTTAGCTATCATAGGAAGATACATTCTAACGCCTGATATTTTTGGTATTTTAGAAAATACTAAAGCAGGTAAAAACGGAGAAATTCAACTAACTGATGCATTACTTTCACAAGCAACTAATAATATGGTTTTAGCTTATAAATTTAAAGGAAAAAGGTTTGATTGTGGAAGCGTAGAAGGCTTTGTTGAGGCGACAAATTATTTTTATGAGAAAAGTAAAAATGCTCAATAATACTTTATTTTTTAAAACCCAAGATTTTAAAAAAATTACCGCTTATGCAAATAGAATGAATGATGAGTTAGAAAGTGGCGATATAGGGTATTATCATTTAGTAGATACAAGCTTTGATTTAATCAAAGAAAGTAAAGAATTTATCGCAACTAAAACTCATATAGAAAATATCGTTTTAGTAGGCATGGGTGGATCAAGTTGTGGGGTTAAAGCTTTAAAAGAGCTTTTATTTGATCAAGTAGAAGAAAAAAAACTTTTCATTATAGATAATACTTCCTCACATACTTTTACCCAAACTATGCAAAAAATAAATCCCCAAAAAACACTTTTCATCATAGCAAGCAAATCAGGCACAACTATAGAAGTGATTTCTTTATTTAAACTCATCATTGCTCATTTTGATTTTAAAAATGAAAATTTACACAAAAATTTTGTGTTTATTACTGATTTTGAGTCAAAACTTCACAAACTAGGAGAAGAATTAAACATAAAATGCTTTTTTATACCTAAAAATGTCGGTGGTAGATTTAGTGTTTTATCTGCTATTGGTATTGTTCCTTTGAGCTTTTGTGGCTATGATACTAAAGCCTTATTAGAAGGTGCAAAAGCTTGTTATGTGGATTTTTTTGAGAAAAAATGTGATCAAATTTTACAAAAGGCTTATCATTACTGCACACATAAAAGTGCGCATATTAATGTGCTTTTTTCTTATGGGGATGCTTTTAAAGGTTTTAATGAATGGTATATTCAACTAATTGCTGAAAGTCTAGGTAAAAAACAAGGCTTTAAACGCATAGGTTTAACTCCTATTGCTTTAATTGGTGCTAGAGATCAGCATAGCTTTTTACAACTTATCATGGATGGACCTAAAGATAAAACTGTTACTTTTTTAAAAATCAAAGATAGTCAAAAATCTCCTAGTATCCCGAATATAAGCTTTAATCATTTACAAAATTGTGATTTTACTAATGAAGTTAATTTGCATGATCTTTTAAACGCGCAATGCGATGCAACCATGCATGCATTAATTGCTGAAAATTTAAGTGTTGATGTAATAGAACTTGAGAAATTAGATGCTTATCACTGTGGGTATTTGATGTATTATTATGAGTTATTTACTTCTGCATGTGGCATTATGCTTGGAATTAACACTTATGATCAACCTGGCGTAGAGGTGGGAAAATTAATACTCAAAAATATATTAAGTAAATAAATTTGCTTTATTGTAAAAAAAGAGTATAATGAAAATATAATAATTATTAACATTAAAATTTATTAGATAATAATAATTATTATTTAAGAATTTTATGTTATAATTTTAAAAATAAAAAAAAGGAGATAACATGTCAGTAACAAAACAATTATTACAATTACAAGCAGATGCTCATCATTTATGGGTTAAATTTCATAATTATCATTGGAATGTAAAAGGTTTACAGTTTTTTTCAATTCATGAATATACAGAAAAAGCTTATGAAGAAATAGCAGAACTTTTTGATGATTGCGCTGAAAGAGTTTTACAACTTGGAGAAAAAGCTATTACTTGCCAAAAAGTTTTAATGGAAAATGCAAAAAGCCCAAAACTAGAAAATGGTAAAGATTGCTTTACTCCTGTAGAAGTTTTAGAATTTATTAGAGAAGATTATAAATATCTTTTAGCTGAATTTAAAAAATTAAATGAAGAAGCTGAAAAAGCAAGCGATACTACAACTGCAGCATTTGCTCAAGAAAATATCGCAAAATACGAAAAAGTTCTTTGGATGCTTAATTCAACTATCCAAAATACTTGCTCTATGTAAGAATTTATAATGTTTTTTGACTTGCAAAGCTTTATTGCTTTAAGTCAAAAAACAAATTTAACTTCCCAAGAGAAACTACTCTTATAAAATTCCAAGTTCACTTAAGTACTATTTTATAATTATAGTTTATAGCAACTCAATGTATTTTTAAACAAAAATATATCATTGAAAAATGATCATCACAAAATATTATTTAGATAAGTATTCAGCTCAAGCTTTTATGTAGGATTTTTCACTAAAAAAACTAAATACTAAAAATCATTTTTACAATATCTATAGTTTAATTTAAAATCTACAACATGAGTTTTAAAATTCTTAACCCATAAGGGCTAAGAATTTAATGTAGATCTTCATTAAGTTTTACGGCTTTTTTGTTTAAAGCTGCTATCATCACTCCACTTTGAGAATCTTGTCTAAAATGTAAGCCATTTAATCCTGCTAATTCTAAACCTTTATATATATCTTTATCAAATTTAAAATCAGGGTTGATTTTTTGAAGTTCTTCTTTATTTTTTAAAGCAAATTTAGTCCCTTCTAAAACAGCAATGCCTGCATCAACGATACAATTATCTCCTAAAGGAATCCCCGTAACTGAATTTGCGCCCAAAAGACAAGCTTTACCAATACTAATAGCATTACCACTTGTACCACTTAAAACACCAAGTATAGAAGCACCACCTCCTACATCACTACCTTCACCCACAACAGCTGAAGAACTAATGCGTCCTTCTACCATACAAGCTCCAGTTGTACCTGCATTAAAATTCACATAAGCAGCCCCTGGCATTATAGTAGTACCTGCAGCTAAAACCGCCCCCATTCTTACTTTAGAACTTTCTAAAATTCTAGTATTATCCTCAGGAATGATATGAGCTAAAAATCTTGGAAATTTATCTACATAATCAATCCTTGGATACCTTCCACTCATTTTTAAATCAATCTCATTTTCTCTTAAAAAGTCTAAATCAATAGGCTTATTATCGCTCCATGCAACATTTGGTAAAATCCCAAAAGCACCTGTTAAATTTAAACTTCTTAAAGGTACTTTTTTATTTGAAAGCAAATAAAGTTTTAAATACACACTTTCTAAACTTTTTGGCGCTTCATCTTCAAAAATACAAACAAAAGAAAAAGCATTTTCTCTAAAATTTTCCTTGGCTGCTTTAATTGCTTCTATATTTTTATGGCCTTGCTCTTGCAAAAATGGCGCAAAACATTCAAGCGCAAAATCCAAATCTTCTTTAATCAAAGTAGCCACAAACTCACTTTCATTAAAATCAACATCAACCCCTCTTCTAAAAAAAGCTTCAAACATAACAGCTGCAGCGGCATAATTTTGCTCAAAATTAATCACACCAAAATTAGCTTGAAGTTTTTTATTAGGATCAACTTGACTTAGATCAAGTCTTGCTATAGCAAAGGCTTTAGGCTTTTTATAATTAATCCTTTGTTCGATTTGCTTGATTAAATTTAAAAATTCTTCTTTACTTTCTATTGGCATATTTTCCTCCTTATTGCGAGCACGCGCTTTTGCCATTCATTATAGGTTGAATAGCTGAATTATCTACTTTACCTTCTTGATTAACTTTTTCTATAAATTCCCAAATTTTTTCAGCAGCTTGTAAATATCTTTTTGAACTTACACTCTCAGGCATATAAAAACTTACAGGCTTACCGCTATCTCCACCCTCTCTTACACTCATTTCGATAGGAATTTGAGCTAAAACTTCACATTTATAAGCTTTTGCCATTTCTTCTGTAGTGCCTTTACCAAAGATATCATATTCTTTACCATTATCAGGGCATAAAAAGCCGCTCATATTTTCTATAATACCCGCAACAGGAATGTGTAATTTTTCAAACATATCAAGCGCTCTTTTGCTATCATCTAAAGATACTACTTGAGGAGTACTTACACACACACCTGCACTCACTGGTACGCTTTGAGCTAGGGTAATTTGTGCATCACCCGTTCCAGGAGGCATATCAAGCAATAATACATCAAGTTCAGGCCAAAGCACATCAGCTAAAAGCTGCTCAATCGCTTTCATAATCATAGATCCACGCCACATCAAACCTTTACCTTCTTCTATTAGCACACCCATACTCATCATATAAACCCCATGAGATAAAATAGGACGAATTTTTTGACCTACAATTTCAGGTTTGCTTTTATTCTCACCTAGCATTCTTGGTATATTTGGCCCATAAATATCTGCATCTAAAAGCCCTACTCTTTTGCCCATTTTAGCTAAAGAAATCGCTAAATTTAAAGTTGTAGTACTTTTACCTACTCCACCTTTACCACTTGAAATCATAAGGAAATTTTTAATTTGTGGAGCGATATTTTTACCACTTCTTGAATTGCTTTTTTCTTCAGGAATTTTTGGTTGAATGATTTCTAAATTAAGCTCTAAATTTAAATCTTTTAAAGCATTTGCGATGTTTAGTCTAAGCTCTTGTGCGATTTGAGCATTAGCTGAAACGATTTCAACTACTATATAAGCTTGATTTTCATTTGCTTCAATTTTTTTTACAAAACCAAAACTAACTATATCTTTTTTAAAGCCTGGATATATAACTTGTTTTAGTCTTTCTTCGATTTTTTCCTTCAATTTTTCTCCTTGTTATTTAAAATGATTAATTCTACTAACATAAATATAAATTTTGGCTTTTATGGTGTATAATATCGTAACATTAATAAGAAATTAAGGTGTAACAAATGTTAGATATTTCCTTGATTATGCTATCTGCGGGAGAATCATCAAGATTTAATGCTCCGGTAAAAAAGCAGTTTTTAAGACTAGGTGAACATCCATTATGGCTTTATGCAACTAAAAATTTAAGTTCTTTTTACCCTTTTAAACAAGTAATTGTTACTTCTGGTAATATTTCTTATATGAAAAGATTTGCACCTGAGTATCATTTTGTTAAAGGCGGTAATACAAGAGCACAATCATTACTTAATGCTTTAAATTTAGTACAAAGTGAATATGTTTTAGTTAGCGATGTCGCAAGGGTTTTGATTTCTAAAAACCTTTTTAATAATATTATAGAAAATTACGATAAAGCAGATTGTATTACACCTGTTTTAAAAGTAAGCGATACAGCAATTTATGCTCAAGAAGTTATCGACAGAGATAAAATAAAACTCATACAAACCCCTCAACTTTCGCGCACAAGTATGCTCAAAAAAGCTTTAGAGCAAAATGCAAATTTTACCGATGATAGCACAGCAATACAAGCTATTGGTGGTAAGATTTGGTATGTACAAGGTGATGAGTTAGCTAAAAAAATTACCTTTAAAGAAGATTTAAAAAGCTTAAATTTACCAAAACCATCTTGGGAAATTTTTAATGGAAATGGCTTTGATGTGCATGAATTTGGAGAGCAAAGAGCCTTACTTTTAGGCGGAGTAAAGGTACATGAAAATATGGGCTTGAAAGCTCATTCTGATGGAGATGTGCTAACTCATGCACTAATTGATGCGCTTTTAGGTGCAGCAGGACTTGGAGATATTGGAGAACTTTTTCCAGATAATGATATACAATATAAAAACGCAGATTCTATGCTTTTATTGCAAAATGCTTATACTTTGGTGCAAAATTATGGATTTGAGCTTGTGAATGCTGATATTACAATCATTGCACAAACGCCCAAGATGAAAGATTTTAAAGAAGATATTGCTTTTAATATAGCCAAAATATTAAAAGTAACACCAAATAAAATCAATATCAAAGCCACCACCACAGAGCATTTAGGTTTTGTAGGAAGAAAAGAAGGAATTGCTGTTTTAGTAAGTGCGAATTTAAAATATTTTGATTGGATGAAATTATGAAAGTTTTAATAGTAGAAAATGAATTTTATTTAGCCCAAAGCATAGGTTCAAAACTTAATTCTATAGGTTATGATTGTGATATTATTGCAAATGTTAATGAGCTTGCTCATCATGATTATGAAATCATTTTGCTTTCTACTAGTATGGCTAATTTTGAACATATTGTAGAAATTTTTAAGCATAAAATTATTATTTTACTCATATCCTATATAAGCTCAGATACAGTTTTAGCGCCACTAAAAGCCGGTGCGAGTGATTATATACAAAAGCCTTTTATGATAGAAGAATTAACGCGAAAAATCAAACATTTTCAAGAATTTAAGAAAATAAATATTTTAAATCATACTTATCAGTCTTATTTAAAACATAAATTTGAGACAGCTAAACTACCAACTTTTGATTATAAAAAATTCAAATTGCCTTTGATTTTAAAAACTAATAATCAAAATTTTGCAGATCATTTTGTATTTAACTATACTAATGAGCATAATGTCGCAAATATTTATATAGATCTTTCACATCAACAAAATTTAGATAAAATCTTTAAAGATAATTGTTTATACTATCTTGTAAATTTCCAAACTCTAAAATCATCAGACAAAGAAAAAGTGTTAAACCTTGCTTTAAAAAAAGCTGTTATTATACATACAAGTACAAATGTTGAACATAGTGATTTTCAAATTTTAGAACTAGGCGAGGATGAGAAAAACTTCGAAAGTAATGGAATTTTAACTATTGATGATTATGTTAAACATATTATCATTAGTTATCAAAATGTCTTTCCTGATACAGATTTGTCAAAAAAATTAGGAATTTCTAGAAAATCTTTATGGGAAAAAAGGAAAAAATATGGCATTACAAAGAAAAAATAGTATTACAATCTCAGAAGAAGAATACGAAGTTTTATGTTTTATCAAAGAAGGAGTTTTTGGTTCTTTTACAAAATTAATGAATCAAAAAGAAAGAGATGAAGTTATAGCCACAGGAATGATACATAAACAAAAAATTCCTTATACTCTCACCTTTGCACCTGCAAGTACAAAAGAAAATAATACTACTTTAGAAAATGCAAAAGTTGGCGATAAAATAGACTTTATTTGCAATGATAAACCCATAGGACATATCATTTTAGAAAGCAAATTTGAAAATGATAAAAATAGCAATGATATTTTTAGACCTAATGCTTGCTTGATCCAAGATTTTGGAAAAATTTGTATAAGTGGCGAATTTGAAATTTATCACAATAATATCAAAGCCATTAAAGAAGATTTTGAAAAAATCAAAAAAAGATTAAATCCTTCTAATATCACAGCCATTGTTTCAAGTTTTGATCCTTTTCATAGAGCACATGAGAGAATTTTAAGATGGGCTATAGAACAATCTGATTTAGTGATTATTTTCCTTATAGAATCCTATGAAAACAACGGATTGAGCTTAAAACTCAAAAAGCGTTGTTTTGATGTTTTTGCGCAAAATTACTTACCATCTTCTAGGGTTTTACTTATACCTTTACATAATATCAAAATTTTTGCCTCGCATTTAAACCCTGTGCTTGAGTGTGCTTTGGCTAAAAGTTTTGATTGTAATAAACTTTTTGTAGGACAAAATCATGCAGGACTTGGGATGTATTTTAATCAAAACAGAACCTTTACCGTGCTTGATGATTTTGCAAAAGATTATAATATAGAAGTTACCATACTTCCTGAATTTGTATTTTGTGATGAATGTAAAATGGTAGTAAGTACCAAATCATGTCCCCATGGAGCTCATCATCATATGAAATACCATGGTGATTCTTTAAAAAATTTACTTAGACTTGGTATCATTCCACCAGCAGTTTTTATAAGAAGAGAAATTTCAGCTTTGATTTTATCTGAGCTTTTCCCAAATCGCTTTCATAATAAACAAAATATCTATAGTAATCTTTTCCCTACACATGGTATTTTAGAGTATCGAAGCGATAAAGAATTTTATGAGCAACTTATAAAACTTCATCAAATGTCATATATGGTGTAATCATGCAAAAATTATTTTTAACTTTTTTTTATTCAGGTAGTGTTAATAAAGCTCCAGGAACTTTTGGCACGATAGCAGCGCTAATCCCTGCTTTTTTTATTTTAAGGTATTTGGGCATAGGAACTTTGATCTTGCTTGCAATTTTACTTTTTTTAATCTCTATAAAAATCATCGATCAATATGAAAAACAAACAGGCATACACGATGATAAGCATATTGTAATAGATGAAGTTGTTGGGGTATTTTTAGCCTTGGCAATTTGCGGACAGAGTGTTTTTACTTTTTTGCTTTCTTTTGTTTTATTTAGATTTTTTGATATCACAAAACCTTCTATCATAGGTAAAATTGACAAAAAAACTAAAGGTGGTTTGGGTGTAATGCTAGATGATGTTTTAGCAGGAATTTTCGCAGGATTATTTAGTGCAGTGATTTATGGAATTTTACTTAAATTTGATCTTTTATGGTTTGATATAAGCATTATGGAGATATTTTAATTTTATATTTTCACTTTAATTTTTACGACAAAATATCAAAAAAAAAGGGGGGGGGGTAACGCATAGTAATAGTAGAGTCTGTTTTAGTCTCTTTTTAAATTTCTTTATGATAAAATAATATCATAACTAATGAAACAGGCACTAAGGTTTTAGTCTCTTTTTAAATTTCTTTATGATAAAATATAGATATAAACGAGGATATGATAGATATAGTTTTAGTCTCTTTTTAAATTTCTTTATGATAAAATCTTTCTACTATGAAAGGTTTAGGTTTTATGGTTTTAGTCTCTTTTTAAATTTCTTTATGATAAAATAATTTAGCTAGATTAGAAGATAAACAAATGGTTTTAGTCTCTTTTTAAATTTCTTTATGATAAAATTCTACTGCAAATGGCGATAGCTTAGATTTAGTTTTAGTCTCTTTTTAAATTTCTTTATGATAAAATAGATCTTTATCAAATAAAGAAAACTAGGTGTTTTTCTATAGAAAAAAATCTAAAATATGCTATAATTCTTGCTAAAGAAATTTAAAAAGAGACTAAAATAAGTGGTTTTTGGTCATCCACGCAGGGTTACAATCCCTTTAAAACCATTAAAATTCAAATAAACTAGGTTGTATAAACTTGGTTTTTTTCCTTTCTTTATTTGTTTTTTCATTACTATATTTAAAATCTTGAGTTTTTTCATCATATTCAAAAAGGACTAAGTTCTTATCATCATTCATTTTTTCATTAAAAGAAACCCCACCTAAAAGAATTTGCATATTATCAAATTGTTTTTCTGTTATAGTTAAAACTCTTATATTTCCATAAGGTGGTAAAATTTTTTCTATAGATTTTATCGTTGTTTTTGCCGAAGCTGATCCTTTGCAAATTTTCACATACACGCTAAATTGTATCATGAAAAATCCAAGCTTTATCAATGAGTTTCTAAATTTATTTGCGTTTTTTTGATCCTTTTTGCTTTTGATAGGCACATCAAACATCAATAAAACTCTCATAAATTTATCTTCTATCATATAAATTTACCATTATCAGCTCATCATCTTCTAATAAAGCATTTTTAAATTTTGCACGTAAAAATTTATAGCTCTATTTAAAGGATAAGATTTATTTTCAAAAATCACTTCTTCTTGCAAAATACCAATTAATTTTTGCTTTATTTCCTTGTCTAAAAATTCACTATTTTTTGTATCTTTTAGCTTAAATACACACAAATCAATCAACGGTCTAAAAACTTCTATCAAATCATCGCAAAGATTAAAATCATTGTAAATATTATCATGTTTTATACCTTGCCATGGCAAAAGCCCACTTATACAAACTGCCCTAACGATAAGCGACCTTATAATAGCATAACCATAGTTTAATCCTGAGTTTATAAAACATATATCATTTCTTGTAAAATCTTTACCAAATAACGTTTTAAAATATAAAGCAGCTGCAGTTGATTCTAAGTTTTTAGAGTCGTTTAAATTTACATTTTTAACCATATTTAAAAGTTCTTTGGCTTCTTTAGAATGATTGGTAATTTTTAAAATATAAGCTTGATTTGAAATTTTGTTTTTAATAATCTTTTGCCATAAAATCGCTTTTCTTTGCAGACTTACTGCGATTTGTTTTTTAGCTACTTTTGCACTTATAAAATGTCCTAAAAATGGAGAAAAAATTCCATTTATATTGTGAGATTCATCACAAGTTAAAAGTATAATTTTATATTTAGCCAAAGCACTAAGCAAGCTTGAAGTAATACTTGCTTGTAAAGATTCTAATATAATAAAATTAATATCTTTTAGAAAAATTCTAGCTTCTTTATCATCTTGTTTTATTACAAGATGATTTAATTCAAGGCTTAGTTTTGCTTGATTTGCGATCAATACGCTTTTAAAAGCTTCATCATAAGCCATTTTTTTTACTTGATTTTAAAGAGATATTTTCTCTTGGTTGAAAATCTGCTTTTATTTTATCCCCAAGAGGGGTTATAATGTATTTTTCAAATACTTTTAAATTTTGGATTCCTAAACTTTCAACCTTGACACTTCCTTCTTTTGCATTAGAAAATAATAATTTTTGGTTAGATGTTAAATTTTCAAATTTATTATCGTGTTTTTCAACACAAATACTAGAGGTGCTAATACTAAAATCGTTATAATAAGCAAATTCAGGCTCTTGCATATTTTTTTTCTGCAACAAAATCAAATCATTTTTATATAAAGAAAAACAAAATTCATAACTTTCATCTATTGTTTGCCATTGTTTTGGATTGCTATTTTTATCTTTACCAGTGATCACTATTTTATTTGGCAAAATTCCTAAGGCAAAATCCATAGCATAAATAGGTATAGCATAAAATTTGTTTTGCTTTTTAAAGATATCAACCCTTACTATAGTATCATTTTTAACATATTTTGTGCCTATTTTTCTAACTCTTCCACAGCTTAGCGCTATTTGTAAGCCTTCTTTAGAATTGTAGCTACATTCATCGATAATTTTATTTTCAGAATAAAAAGTATCTTTATGTAAAGCTCTTCTTACTCTTTTTCTAGGTGGTTTTGAAACAAATATTTCATCGATTTTACTTAAAATTTTTTCCCTAAAGCCTTTAAAAGGTTCAAAAAATTTAACTTGATGTTTATAATTATCACTTGTAAGCTCTTTAGCGTAAAATCTTGCTTTTAGAAGCTCTTGATTTTTCCTAAAATCTGAAAAAGCTTTTATGATTGAGCTTGTACTATAAGCAACTATAATCGCATCAAGCGCATGGTGAAGATGATTATTTCTATCTTTTTTATCAAAACCCCAAGTGTGTCTTAAAACTGATGTGAGCATACCATTGACAGTTTGAATATGAATTTTGCTTCCTTTTTCCCCACTTTTTAAATTTGTATTTTCATTTTCACTTAAAGGTAAAAAATTTAAATACTCTTTTGTATATTTAGCTATTAAAGTTGCGATATATCTTGTGTCGTTTAAATTTCTACTGATGAAATCTTCTTGTTGTTTGTCTTTGAAATTTTCATCTAAAATTTTATTTTTCTTTTTATAAGGAAGATTTTGAGCTAGTGTTTGAATTTTACTCCATTTTTCTATGTTTTTTCCAAAAGCTTCAAAAGGTGTTTTGTTAAGTTTCTCTTGATTTTCTTTGGTAAAAACCAAAACTTTATTCATAAATGAATCATCAAAACTTCTTGAGTAAGGATATATATGATCAACTTCTAAGGCTTTTTCATCTTTTAAATGTTCTATGGATATTTTCTTGCCACTGTAAACACAAATTTCTTTTTGTTCTTTCCATAGTTTTAATTTTAAAATATTTTTAGCACTTGCCTTAAGCCCTATGTTTTCACACTCCTTTAAAGCCCAAGCATTAACCGCTTGATTTTCTTCTTGTTCTTTTTTTATTTTTTCTCTTGCTTTCTTGCTAAGCCCTACATCTCTTGCCAATTCTAAATGAATTTTATGTACTTTGTCATATTTTTTAAGCAAAGCATTTAAGATCTTTCTATACTCACTTATAGCTCTATTTACAACAGGATTACTAAGCTCGTGCGCAAATATACTATCACAGAAAGCTGGAAGGAAATCTTTTTTTTCATCAACTGTTTTTGGTTTTAAATTTGCAATTTCACATGCTTCATCGTATCTTTTTCCCTCTCTCATCAAAGGAAGGATCATGCCAAGTGCTTTAAAACTGAGATTAATATAATCATTAAATTCAATTTCAAGTAAATTATTGATTTGCTCATTGCTTAAATTGTATTTTTCTAAAACAGTTTTAAGTTTAACATTATCTTTTATTAAGGTAATATGCGTAGATATTTGATCCAACTCTTGTCTACTAAGAGAATGCACTCCTAAAGCTTTTTTAAATTCTACTAACTTTCTAAAGTCAATTAATTTTGCATTTTCAGCGTTTTCTTTATCGTATTTAAGACTTTTAAAACTAATACTTTCATGCAAATTGATACAAGATCTAAATTTTTTATATGTGATACTTCCTTTATCTAAAATGAGATTTAAAACTTCATTTATTGTTTGAGTTGGTACAATCTCTCCGCTTATTTTTTCCAAGCTTTTTATTTCGTTGATAATCTTAGTTAAAGCCACAAACTCCCAAGCGCTATATGAATTTTTGCAAGCTCGCTTTTCTTCCTCAAAAAAAGTACAAGCTCCCACTAAATGTGAAAAATCTTTTAAAGGTCTTTGAAAAAATGCGACTTTAAGAATTTCATTTATAAAATCTTCACTATAGTTATAGCCAAATTCTTTTTGTTTTTCTAAGATAAGCTTTAGTTCTTTTTCTAAGTCACTTGATAAAACACAATTATTATAATTATCTTTGGTATTGCGGATCTTGATGAAATTTTTAGTATTTTCTTTATATTTTTGGAAAAATTCTTTATAAAAATATTCTCCAACACTTTGATAGTTTTCTAATTTCAAAGCATTATTTTTTAAAGCACTTAAAATTTTTCCTTTTTTGGCGTCGTTTGATTTTTTTTCGTTTTTGTTCATGTAGCCACGATGTTTTGCTATATGCAAAATCACTCTTGCTAGATCTTTTGTTTCTAACTTTTGAATCAATGCTTTATATCTTAGCTCATAAATGCTTGTTAACTTCCCTTCGTAAGCCTTAGGCAGCTCTCCATCAGCTGCTACATAATCTTTGTAGTTTAATTTTAATTCTTTTGCAAGAATACGCTTGATAGCAACCAATCTTGCTTTTCTTCTTTTTAAACGTCTTCTAGAACTTCTTGCATTGCGTCTAGGCAAGGCTAAAGATTCTTTATTTGCTGGATTCTCGGCCTCGGTAAAAATTCTTACTCCACAATCTTTTAGTTCATCGTTTTCTACGAAAGCCCAACCTATAGAATTAATTCCTATATCAAAACCTAATATCCTCATAATATTACTCTTTGTTGATTTAACTGTTATAGTTAAAATTATATAAAATTTTTATATATCTTATATTAAATTTATATAATAAAATTTCTAAAACAGATTTTAAAAAGCCACCGAGTATGATGGCCTTACTCTTGAAAAAAGATTAAAATAAGAAATTAATTTCAAGCTACCACTTAATAGTAAAATAATTTTACAAAACTAAATTTTTAACTCCTGCTATTTAAAAACATCAAACTTTAGCATTATTTTATAAATCCACTTGCAAGCACTAAATCTTTATCGTAAAATACTGCCATTTGTCCGCTAGCAAGCCCATAAACAGGCTCTTGTAAGATGATTTTTGCACTTTTATCTTCATTAATCAAAACTTTACATGGGGTCGATCTTGATCTATAGCGTATTTTTACTTCACAATCTAGCTCTTTAGCATCAACAAATAAATTAATATTATCAAGATTAAATTCACTTATCTTAAGTTCTTCTTTTTTACCTACTATGATTTCATTTTTTTTAGGATCAATTTTTAACACAAAATGTGGCTCATGAGCCCCGCGTACCTCAAAACCTCTTCTTTTACCTATGGTATAGTGCATATAACCTTCGTGTTTTCCTACTTCTTTACCACTACTATCTCTTACAATACCTGGAATTTTGGTATCCATAAACTGATCTAAAACTTGCACATAAGTATCTTCCACAAAACAAATTTCAGAACTTTCCTTTTGTATTGCAAAAGATTTTAAAACATCGATTGTAGAAGCAAATTTTTTCACATCTTCTTTTCTCATCTCTCCAAGAGGGAAAATCAAATATTCCAAAGCCTCTTTCTCTGCATTTGCTAAAAAATAGCTTTGATCCTTACTCTCATCAACTGCAATTTTAATCAAACCATTTTCTATCCTTGCATAATGACCTGTGGCTAATTTCTCACAACCCAAACTCTTAGCAAATTCTAAAAGCTTGCCAAGCTTAATAAAGCGATTACACAAAGCACAAGGATTTGGCGTCTTTCCTTCTTTGTAGGTATTAACAAAAGGCATATAAACTTGATTTTTAAAATCTTCTTGCAAATCTAAAATATGATATTTGATGTCTAAAAATTTAGCAACTTTTTCAACTTTTTGTATATTTTCTTCATGATAATTAGCTTTTCCATGAAGCTTCATATAACAACCTATAATCTCATATCCTGCTTGCTTTAACTTATAAGCAGTTACAGTGCTATCTACACCCCCGCTCATTGCAACAAGAATTTTCATCTTTTTCCTTTATCATTCTTATAATTTCATCTAAATCATCACTTATACTATACTTTAACTCATCATTTTTAGATATAGTTCCAAGTTCTAGTAAAGAAGTTTTGATAAATTCATCAAGAGGTTGCCAAAATTTTTGCCCAACTAAAATAATAGGAACATCTTTTTTAAAACTAAGTTGCTTAAGAGTAAGAATTTCAAAAAATTCATCTAATGTTCCAAAGCCGCCTGGGAAAATCACAAAAGCTAGACTCTTTTGGATAAGAGCCATTTTGCGAATGGCTAAGCTCTTAAAAGTGATATTATACTCTAAAAAGTCATTTGCTTTTTGCTCAAATGGTAAATGTATATTAAATCCAAAAGATTTCAAGTGCGAAGCTTGACTTTGCATAGCCCCGTAATTTGCAGCTTGCATAATACCACCGCCACCGCCACTGATGATGCTATAACCCTCATCAGCTAACTTTTGAGCTAATTTTGAAGCCAAAATACAATACTCATTGTCTTCTTTTAATCTTGCAGAACCAAAAAAAGTTATAGCATTTTTTAGGTTTGGCATGTTAGCAAATTTTTCTAAATCTTGGATTATTTTTTCATTCATTTTATAACCTTTAGTTAAAATAAATTCCATTCTAGCTAAATTTTTATAATAATCTTTTATGTAATTTTTAAATAATTTTCTTTTGCAAACTGCATAAATTAGATTTTTTTAAATTTCTAAACTTTCAAATTCACACTTTTATATATTATGCACACTTAATTATGAAAAGATTTTAGTAAATTCGTTATTATTTAAATCTTTACATCTATTTTAACACCAAAAAGAATTTTCAACTCATCGCTTATACTAAATTTACCTTCTAATAGTTTTTTTACAAGTTCGTTTCTTATATTATCATCTTTGTAAGTTTCTTTGTTTTTACTTTCTGCTTGTATAGGTTTAAAGGGTTTTTCTTTATCTTCTTCTGAAATTTCTTTGTTATTTGTATTTTTTAAAGGATTACTATAATCTACACCTTTTGCCTTTTCTGCTTCTTCTAGTGATTTTACAAACTCATCGTGTCTTTTGTTTAAAATCAAGATATTTGTTTTTAAATTCATCTAGGCTCATATTAGAATTAATAAGCTTATTGTATTCATCTCCTAAATTCTTAATAGTTTTTATTAGTTTATCATCTCCTAAATTTTTGGCTCTATTTATATAATTCCATATTGATAAACTATCTCCCATAGGATTACCCCAGCCATCTTGCTCGTAGGAGTATTTTAAAGGATTTTTATTCATAAAGGACAAAAATTCTTTTATTTCATTGTTGTCCGTATCGCTATTAAGTCCAGCTAATTTGCCTAATAAGGTTGTTTGTCCTTTAATTGTGCTAAGATTATTTATAAAAAACGCAATTAAAACACCACCTTTAGATATTTTGTTATCATGTATTTGATATTTGTTAGAACCCAAATCTGCTATATTTTCATCAGTAAGCTTCCAAATGAAAGCACTATCGCTTTGTAATTCTTGCCAATAATTTACTCCATCTTTTTGGGATAGATTTTTTAAATCCTGTTCTTGAAAGCTTTCTCCTAATCCCTTATCTTTAACAAAAGAAGAAAAAGAGTTATAAGCATTTCCTATTGTTTTAGCAATGTCTATTTGAGAGTAAAAAGGTTGTCTTTTAATAAAATTATTTACAAAATTATTTAAACCATCTGCATAAATCTTATAATCTTTTGGCAAGCCTGCTGCTTCGTTAAAATCACTTGTAAAAAAGCCCTCTTTATCTACGAAGCCCTCTTTATCTACGCCATAGCCTAAAATTTTATCTACTGCTTGTGATTTATCACTTACAAGGTTTGAAGCTTCATTTATGGCATTAGATGATTTTGTATTTATGGTATTATTGCTAAAAGTATTTGTATAATTGTAGCTCGAATAAGAATTTATGCCATTAATCATTTTTGCCATCCTGTAAGTAAAGTTTTATTTATAAGATAAATCGGCAAAAAATGATTTTTTCATAAGTTTTTTATCTTCTAGCTCTAGCAGTCCAGCCACCAAGTTGGCTTTCAAATTGAGTTTTATATTTCATAGTTAATTCTTTAATAACCTGATTATTATTTAAAATCTTACTCGAATTAACTCTATGCAACCCCGTTTGTCTATCAAGTAGTGCAACACCATAGTTAAAAAGAACATAAGGTTTTCCCGAGCTTGATATTGCGATATTTCTTTTTACTGTATAACCTAAAAATGTATTTGAAAAAGTATTATCGCTAGTTACGGTATAAATTGCTACTAACTGTTTATATGTTGTTGTATTATCTGGAATAGCTAATGCTATATACTCAGAATCTCCAAGTTTGCTTGTAAGAACTTGATACCCACCCTTAACTTGTTTCATTTCATCTAAATTAAGAGCTTTAACCCCTTGAGAATTATCACTTAAAACACCATTACTAACTTTAGCTAAAAAATCCCCAGCAAAAGCAGAACTTACTAACAAAGAACCTAAAATCAAAGAACTTGTTAACTTCTTTAACATAACTTCCTTTTTTAGCTATTTTTACTCTTTTTTAAAAAATATCACAAATTACATATTAAAATCAATTTGTTATTTGAAACATTTATTGTTTTAATGGAAAAAATCTAAAAATATTTAGAAAGGTAACAATGAAAAAGATTTTCTTAACATTTATGGTTTTACTTAGTTGTGTTTTTGCTAGTGATGAACTAAGTATAGACAGTTTATTTAAAAAGCAAATAGGCTTAAGAAGTATCACAAGCTTTTCTTTGCTTAGTACAGGAAATGCAAATTCTTATGCACTTTATCCTAACATCATTGTAGGTGGAGATCCTACAATTTGGAATGATACAAAGCAAGTGTTTTTAACTCAAACTTTCATTTATACCCTAACACCCAAGTTCGATATACTTGTGTCAGGAGGAGGGAGTTATGCAAGACAAGAATATAGGAATTTTCTTACGGGGGATTTTGAAAATAAAAATCGTATAGGATTTGATAATCTTTGGCTAGGTTTATTTATACAGGCGATAGCATTGCAGATTTAATTCCACAAATTACCTTTCAAACTGCAGTCGTTCAAAGAGAAAAAGCAATCATTCAAACCGAAAACTTTTATCTAAAATCACAAAGCCTACAAGCTAGTTTAAGGGGATATAGCGACCCTGTTGTATATAGCATTTATATCGGTTTTGGTTATAATCAATCAAGAAAATTTAAAACCCTTAAAATAGAGTATGGAAATAGTATTTATGTGGGTGGGGATTTGTCTATCATACTAAGTCCTAAAATTACTTTAGATTTGGGAGCAGAGCAAAGATTTCAAACCGAGCAAAAAATCAATGGTTATCAAAATTCTGAAGTGCGTTCTATTCCAACTTTAAGTCTAGGTTCTACTTATAGCATTAATTCAGATACCGCAGTTTCTGTTAATGCTAGTTTTGGGGGGAAGTTCTGCTTCGCCTGATAGTATATTTGGGATAAGCTTATGGAGAAAATTTTAAAAATTTTATTATTTTTATCCATTCTTTCTTTGAATGCAAAAGCAGAATGGGTAGTCAAGTCTTATCAAGAAATTAAAAACGAAAGAGTAATAAGACAAACTTACGAGCAATCTTGCGGGGCTTCATCTTTGGCAACTTTAATCAATATACTTGATGATAAAAAGTTTGATGAGCTTAAACTTTTACAAACCATGAACGGACAAAAGCTTTATACGGATATGGTAAGCTTTGCAGATTTAAACGATGCAGTTAAAAAGCTAGGTTATGAAAGCAATTCATACCAAATCAATAGGGATAGCTTAGACAAGCTTGTAAATATTCCAATGCTTGTAAAAATTGAAAATGACCCACGCTTCCCACATTTTGTGGTAATTATAAATCATAAAGGAAATTATTTGCAAATACTTGATCCAAGTCATGGAGAATATATAGGCTCTAAAAGTCAATTTTTTAGCATTTGGGATAGATACAATAAAGGCGGTTATGCTTTAATTGTTGCTCCTAAAAAAGAGTTAAAACCTTTCAAGCTAAACACTCCAAAATCTTTACATTTTGATTTTAAGCCTTTTAGCTTATATTGATTTTTATTGTTTTTTGATTAGAGAACTAATTTTTCATCTTAATTGCTCTAATCTTTCTTTTTTAGAACCAATCTCAGTAATTTGTACTCCAAAATTTCCATCTACGATAACTACTTCCCCATAGGCAATCTTTTTATCACCTATTAAAATTTCTAAAGGATCATTAGCTAATTGATCAAGCTCGATAACTGAACCTATGTCCATAGTTAAAACATCCTTTAAAAGCATTTTTTTACTACCAATACGCACTCTTATAGGCAAACGCACATCCATAATCAAACCGATATTTCTTAACTCTTCAACGCTTGCTAAGGTTTTATGGTCTTGAGTATGCTCTTCATGAGTTGTAACAATTTCTTCTAAATCAGTTTTAGTTAAAACTTTATAAATTTTCTCATCAAATACTAAGGAAATTTTCTCTTCTAAATCAGCTATTTTTACATTATATAAATATATTTTATGAAAGCCGTCAAGTTCTAGACTATCTGCAACAAATTCACAATTTTCTAAACTAAATTCCATTTTTGGAATTTCTTTTTGTGCACCTAAAGTTGTAGAAAATGCTGAAATGATATTTTGTATAGCTTCTTTGGCCGCGTCCATTTCATCTTCATTTAGCTCACTATTTTTAGAGATTTCTTCTTCTCCCATCATCCACTCACCAATTGCACTCATTAAAACCGCACTTGCTAAGATTTTGATTTTCATCTCATTATTGACACTAAAAGTAGCACTAACTAATGGCGGAGTCATAGAATCTTGAGAATTTACATCATACTCATAATACTCGCTAAATTCAGCACTTTTCCCTGTTAAGCCTTCTATTGTGCTTATGCACTCGTTGACAAATATGCCTAAAAAATCATTGATCATCTTCTTCCTCTTCTAACTCTTCATTTTCATCATAAGA
The DNA here is from genome assembly GCF_025772605.1 of Campylobacter sp. CNRCH_2016_0050h. NCBI lineage: Bacteria > Pseudomonadati > Campylobacterota > Epsilonproteobacteria > Campylobacterales > Campylobacteraceae > Campylobacter > Campylobacter sp. CNRCH_2016_0050h. The sequence continues at coordinate 74,155 of NZ_JAKMSK010000009.1, forward strand.
ATTTGCCTTTGCTCTTCTTTCATCTTCATATTTTTCAAGCATTTCTTTAATCTCATCTTTATCAGTTTTAATAAGTTCTAAGATTTTAATCGACTTTCTAAATCTATGAAGTCCTACTTGAGCTAAAAATACTTCTTTTTTATCTATGGCTACTATAGCTTTATCATCTGCACTTCTATCAAGTTTTAAAATATCTCCTTGTTTTAAATCTAAAAATTCATTTACATTGATAAAAGTTTTACCAAGCATAGCTTCATAAATCACTTCAGCACGACCGATCAAAGTTTTAAGTTCTTTGTTTCTTGACTTTTTAGCCGAAGTTTCACCCATCATAATATCACGATTTGCTAAACGACTCAAAATACTTTCCAAATGCACAACTGGATAGCATATATTTACCATGCCACTTGAATTTCCTATGATAATCTCCATTACCACCATAATAACAATCTCATTTTGAGAAACAATTTGCACAACATTTGGACTTGATTCTTTTGCTTCAACACTTGGATAAATTTCCGTAACATTCATCCAACTTTCTTTAAGCCTTTGCATAATAATACGCAAAATAGAATCAAGCAAGTTAAGTTCTATTTCTGTAAGCTCTCTTAAGGTGTCAAAACTTTCACCTTGACCACCCAAAAGCCTATCTATCATAGGGAAAGCAATACTTGGATTAATCTCTAAAACACAATTTCCATCTAAAGGCTTAATAGAAAAAACATTAAAGCTTGTCGGTGAAGGTAAAGACATCAAAAATTCACCATAAGTCATTTGATCAACTGAGTGTAGTTTAATCTCAACTATACTTCTCATCATAGATGAAATTTGCGAAGCAAGATTTCTAGCTAATTTATCATGAATTCCTTTAATAGAACGAAGTTGTTCTTTTGAAACCCTATTTGGACGCTTAAAATCATATACTACAATATCTCTTTTATCTTCTATTTCTTCTAATTTTGAAGAAGCAGCACTATCATCGCTATCATCATCAACGACTTCTAAAAGAGCATCAATTTCTTCTTGGGAAAGTATTTCAGCCATTAAACTAGCCTTTCTCTAATCTTCTTAAGCAAACGCTTATGAATTTGTGAAATTCTTGACTCGCTAATCTCTAAAATCTCTGCAATTTCTTTTAAATTTAATTCTTCATAGTAATAAAGCTGTATCACAAGCCTTTCTCTTTCTTTAAATTCTTCCAAAACCGCGTTGATTTTTTCTATTAATTCTTCTTTTTCTATTTGTTCTATGATATTACTATCATTAAAACAATTTAGCTGTTCATCTAAAGGCATAACAAGCGATATAGCATGAGCTGCTCTTGCTTCTTTTACCTTTTCTACTTCTAAATTTAATCTTTGTGCTAAATACTCATCATCAGGTTCTTTTTCATTTTCTTGATAAAACTCATCTATAATAGCGTCAATATCTTTGATGATTTTTCTATTGCTTCTACTCATTACATCAAGGCTTCTTAGATAATCAAGCATAGCTCCATTTACTCTTTTTCTTGCAAAACCCCAAAAATTGTCATTTTGTTCTTTATCATAGCGACGCGAGAGTTTAATCATCTCTTCTACGCCAATACTAATTAAATCATTTACATCAATACTTGCAGGCAAACGCTCTTTAAGTCTAAAAGCCATAGCTCTTAATGCGGGCATATAAGAGATGACTAAGTCATCTTGTTCTTTTTTTAGCGTAGAAGCATAAGCATTATGCGGCTGCATGTTTTACTTTTCTTTTTGAAGAGCTATCAAGTTTTTTAAGGTCTTCACGCTCTTCTTGAAGTTTTTCAAGCAAGTAATCCATTTTCTTTTCTCTTGCAGCTAATTCTGCTATAAAGCTATTATTTTCATTTTCATATTTTTCTTTATTAAAGCTTCTACCACTAATTTTATTTGCATCTACAAAAATCATAATTACTATATGGATTAACACATAAAATACAAAAGTAATCAAACAAGTATATACAACTATCTCTACTGCATCTTCTATATTAACTATGGTGAACATTAATCCTATAAAAAAACCACAAACAGTAAAAAAAGCAACAAAATTTTCTGGTCTCATCTTTTTCCTTCAATCTAAAAACGATCCAAAAGCTTTTTGAAAAAACTCATAATGCTTTTATCTCCCATATTATTAAGCACTTTTTGTTCCAACCTATACAAAAGCTTAGAAGCTATGGCTTTTAACTCATCACTTGCATTAGTATCATCATCGCTAAATAAAGTTCTTTTTTTAATACTAGAACTAATATCTTTACTTTGACCTAAAAATCCTAAAAATTCTAAATTTAAATTATGCTTAATGTTAATATCTGCTACTTTTTTAATATTATCAAAAATTCTTAAAGCCTCATTTTCATTTCTAACTACATTAAATACCATTAATAAATTCTCTTTAGTCTTTGAAGTAGTTTTTATAGTAGCATAAGCATCGGTAATTGCGGCAGGATCAGGTACAGTTATGACAATAACCTCATCAGACATTTCTAAGAAATTCCCTATATTGCCACCAATACCTGCTCCTGTATCAATGATTAAAAAGTCTAAATCATCTAAAATACTTGTTTGATTTAAAAATCTCTCATAAATATTTTTATCATTGTATTTTAAAATTTCATCGCCACTCTCACCTGGGATAAGCCATAAATTTGGCTTGACTTCTATTAGAATATCTTCTAGTGAGCATTCACCTTTTAAAACATGTAAAAGGTTTTTTTCTACACGCACATTTAAAATCACATCTAAATTTGCAAGCCCTATATCTGCATCAAAAAGCCCTACTTTATATCCATTTTTAGCTAGGATGTTGCCCAAATTTGCACTAAAAGTACTTTTTCCAACCCCACCTTTACCGCTAGTAACTGCGATAAAATGGGTATGTTTTACATTTGAGTTTTCATTTTTTACTAGATCTTTTAATTTTTCTGCTTGATTACTCATTTTCATCCCTTCTAAAACCTTCTAACACACAACGCACCAAAAAGTCGCTATTTGCTACTTCTATATCATCAGGTACTTCTTGACCTATGGAAAAAAAGCTCATCGGAGTGCTAGTTTCATAAAGCAAAGAAAACACATTTCCAAATACTTTTGTTTCATCAAATTTTGTAATGATTAAAGTGTCTATATTTAAAAATGAAAAATTATTATAAGTTTCTAATAAATCTTCATATTTTGTATTTGCTGAAAGCACTAAATTCACATCAATTTGCGCATTAGAATGCGATAAAAATTCTTTTGTTTTTTCAAGTTTTGCCTTATCATACTGTGAATTTCCGGTTGTATCTACTAAAATAACCTCACAAGTATTTAAACTTCTAATCGCATCATCTAAGTCATTTGGCTCTATACTATCAATAATAGGAAGTTTCATCATCTTAGCATATTGAAAAAGCTGTTCTACTGCGCCTATTCTATAAGTATCAAGAGTTATAATACCGGTTTTATAGCGTCTATCTCCATAAGCATAGCGAAAAGCAAGCTTTGCTAAAGTTGTAGTTTTACCTACTCCTGTTGGACCTACTAACATCATGATTTTTTGCTTTTTAATTTCACTTTCTAAACGACATGGAAGCATATTACGCAAAAGTGAGTAAAAATACCTTTGCACTGCTTCTTGATTTGCTTTCATGGTGCTTGGCATATTTTCAATAGTCGCTTTCATAATCGCTTCTAAATGCGCTTCTTGCATACCACTTGCTTTAGCTTGCTTATAAATACTTGCAAACTCAGGTGGTATAGCTAATTCTTTGCGTAAATCTGCCTTATCATCCCACATCATATCCACAAGTAAATTCATTTTATCATTAAGCTTGTTCATTTGTTTTTCAAAAGCTTCTATTTTTTTATCATAATTTGGATTTGGCATAGAAAAATCTTGATAGTTTGAAACCTTGCTAATTTCTGAACTAACTTGAGAAAGTTTGTTTTTTAAATTTAAAAAATTATCATCTTTTTTGCTTGTATTTAAATAAGGATTAATAGGTTTTTGCTTAGCTTTTGAAGAAAAATCAAGCACTACATCTTCTTCTTTTTTTTCATCTTCAAGTTTTGAAGCTTGAATTTTAGCCTCAGGAAAACTTGCTGTATTTGGTTTTTTCTTCGGTGGCATAGGTAAATTATTTTGTTTTAAATGCTCTTCATAATCAGCTTCTTCAATCGCCACTATAACCTCATACAAAGGCTTTTGATTGATAGTTTTTGGACGAATTTGCTTATTAGTTACTATCAAAGCCTTATCGCCATAATCTTGCTTGACCTTAGGTATAATCTCATCTGTGCTTTCAACCGTAAAAGTATGAATCAATTGTCCCATATTTTTCCTTATCTTAACAAGCCCAAAGGCAAAGTTACGCTAATTCTATCATTTACCCCCACATGAGGCACTATGCAATACTCATCTTTACGCGCTTTTTTTGAAAAATACAACAAATCCAAATCAAGCGTTCTAGGAGCATTTTTAAAAGTTCTTTTTCTTTTGAATTTAAACTCATAAAAAAACAAAACTTTTAAAAGTGCTCTTGCATGCAAACTTGTGCTTACAACCATCACTGCATTAGTAAAGTCTTTTTGCTCTTCAAAGCCAAAAGCTTTATTAATCAAAAATGGCGATGTTTGCAATACTTGCAAGCGTTTATCTTGCATTAAAAGCCTAAATAAACTCCGAAAGCGTTTTTTTTCATCTTCTATATTGCTTCCAAGTCCTATAATGGCTATGTATTTTCCTTTTTTATCAGCCTTTGAATAAAAAGGAAAAAAACGAATTTTTTCTAACCTTCTAGCCCCTTTAATCAGCAAGTTATAACACCACTGCCTTTTCTTTATCAAGATAGACCATATCTTCTATCCTAATGCCAAGTTTATCTTTGATATAAATTCCAGGTTCAATGGTAAATACCATACCTTCTTTTAGCTCATAATCACTTCTTGGACTAATATTTGGCAACTCATGTATATCAAGTCCCACTCCATGCCCTAAGCTATGAATAAATTCTTTTTCAAAACCTGCGTTTTTAATCACTTCTCTTGCGATAAAATCAAGCTCACTTGATCTCATACCAACGCGTGCTTTTTCTATAGCTTGAAGCTGAGCTTGCTTAACCACTTCATAAATTTGCATAATTTCTTTATCTTTAAAATTTGGCTTATTTTTATCAAAAACTATACCATTCTCATCAAAACAAGCCGTTCTTGTGCGATCAGAACAATACCTTTGATAAACCACACCCGCATCAACTAATAACAAATCTCCATATTCTAAACATTTATCACTAGGTAAAGCATGCGCTTTAGCCGCATTTTCATTAATAGCTACAATAGGTGAAAAAGAAAGTCCTAAAGCACCTTTTTTTTGAAAAATTTCACACGCTTTAAAATGTAATTCTTTTTCGCTTTTTCCATGGCCTTCTTGGCTGATAAAATTAGCAAATTCTTCAAAGCATTCTTTGCCAAAATTTACAGCCTTTTGTAAAAGTTGTAATTCCTTAGCATTTTTTATAATGCGTTTGTTTTTACTCAAGTCTAATTTTTCCTCAAAAACGATATTTGCACTTTTACTAAGTTCTTTAAATTCAAAATAGCTAAAGTCTTTTGGGTCAAAATACACCCTATCAATTCCTGCTTTTTCTAAAAGCTCTCTAGCGCTATCAAAAAGATCTTGTGCTAAAACTACCTCAGCATTTTTTATCATTTCGCTAGCTTCAAAACTATATCTTGCATCAGTAATGAAAAAAGCTTTATCTTCAAGTTTTAAAAATAAAGCATTATCGCAAGAATAGCCGCACTCATAAAAAAGTGCATTTTCGTTTTTTAAGATAAAATTCATTGATTTGCTTGTTGTGCTTTTGCTTGAGCTGCTTTATATGCATTGATTTGATCAAAAATTTGGAAAAGTCCCATTAGAGCCATATGATAACCAAAAGGACCAAAACCTACCACGCTACCTGCACAAACTGGTGCTATCATGCTTTTTTGTCTGAATTCTTCTCTTCTGTAAGTATTGCTAATATGCACTTCAATCACAGGCATATTAATCGCCGCAATCGCATCACGGATTGCTATAGAAGTGTGTGCATAAGCAGCTGCATTAATAATCACTCCATCTACACTGCCTAAGCATTCTTGAATTTTATCAACTAGCTCACCTTCAAAATTACTTTGAAAAAACTCAATCTCCACATTAGCTTGTTTTGCGGCTTGTTTCATTTGCTCGTGGATATCTTCCATTTTCATATTGCCATAAATGTGAGTTTCTCTTACACCAAGCATATTAATGTTTGGTCCTTGTATCACCATAACTTTCATAATCTAACCTTTATTTAGTAAAATTTACTATATTATAACACTTTAAAGCTAAATTTTAGCTACAATTTACCTTTTTAAAGGATGGAAAATGTTTATAATAACACCCAAAATCATCCTAACTTGTGATGATAAATTTAGTATTTTAGAAAAAAAAGCTATTCTTTTTGATGATAATATTTTAGAAATTGATACTTTAGAAAATTTACAAAAATCCTATCCAAAAGCCAAGCTTATACCAACTCCAAAAAATACCTTACTTTTACCCGCCTTCATCAACCCGCACACACATTTAGAATTTAGTGCAAATAATGGAAATTTAGTCTTTGGAGACTTTTTAAAATGGCTTGATAGCGTTTTTAATAACCGCGAGCAATTAAACGAAAAAGCCAAAGAAAAATTAATCTCACAAAATATTCATAAAATGCTAAAAAGCGGCACTGCTACTATAGGAGAAATTTCAAGCTTTGGGGTTGATTTAATCCCTTGTGTAAATTCACAAGCTAGGGTGATATTTTTCAATGAAATTTTAGGTTCAAATGAAAATTTTATCCAAGCAAAAAAAGAGGAATTTTTAACTCGCTATGAAAAAAGCATGCGTTTTAAAACTTCTAAATTTATCCCTGCTATTTCAGTGCATGCACCCTACTCAACCCACACAGAGCTTGCTAAATTTGCTATAAAACTTGCTAGAGAAAACGATCATTTACTAAGCACACATTTTCTTGAAAGCAATCATGAAAACAACTGGCTAAGGTTTAAAAAAGGTGGTTTTAAAAAGAGCTTGGCTAAATTTAGCAAAAATCCTATGCCATTTTACACTCCGCAAAGCTTTTTAGAACTTTTTAAAGATCAAAGGACTTTATTTACACATTGTGTGTATTTTAAAGAATGGAATTTGCTAGATAAAAATCTGCACTCAATCACGCATTGTGCTTTTTCAAATAGGCTTTTGAGTAAAAATACTTTTAAATTAAAATCTGCTTTAAAAAATAGTATTAATATCCATCTGGGAACCGATGGTTTAAGTTCAAATACTTCTTTAAGTATGCTTGATGAAATGAGAGTAAATTTACTTATACATGATGATTTAGAGTTAGAAAATTTTGCTAAAATATTGCTTTTAATGGCAACAAACAAAGCCGCAAAAGCTTTAAATTTAAACCTAGGCCAAATTCAAAAAGGCAAAATAGCTGATTTTAGTCTTTTTGCTTTACCAAATAGTGTAAATTTAAAACAACTTCCTTTGCAATTTATCTTACAAAGCAAAGAAGTGTTAAAACTTTTTATAGAAGGAAAAGAAATAATATAAATATCTTAAACAAGAGTTTCTAATCAAAATTAAAATATTTCTGTTATACTTAAAAATTATAAGAATCTTTAATAAAATTTAAGAAAGTCATATGAAAAAATATTTAATAATATTTATTTTTATAACTCAAATTTTAGCTTTAAATGATTTTGAAGTTATTAATGTTCATAAAGCACACGATCTTAATATCACAGGAAAAAATATAAATATAGGTATTATAGATTCTGCTTTTAATGCAAATCATCCTAGTTTGCAAGGACAAATCATAGAGCAACAATACTCAACAGTAAATAATAAACCTTATACTCCTGATCTAACAGTAGACACTCACGGATCACATGTAGCAGGAATTATACTTGGTAATTTTAAAAACATTAAAGAACCATATGGGATTGCTTACAATGCGAAAATGTATGGAATTCAAATTTTTGGCTATAACAATGGAAGTCAAAAAATAATTCCTTATAATATTTATGATTATTTTAAAGATAAAGAAATAAAAATAATCAATAATAGCTGGAATACGCAATTATATCCAATAGTAGGAATGAGTCAGCTCGGGTGGTATGTATCAGATCTTAAAAAGCAAAATTCTAATTATTTTTTAAATTTAGCAAACAACAATAAACCGCTTGATGGGATTATAAAGTTAGCAAAAGAAAAAAACATTCTAATACTATTTGCAGCTGGAAATGAGGGTATAGTATCACCTGGATTTAATGCTACTCTTCCTTATTATGATGAAAATTTAAGATCATGGCTTAGCATTGGAGCCATTGATTCTTCTAAAATTACAAAAGATGAAAATGGAAAACTTATATTATCCTCTAAAGCTATAGCATCGTATAGCAATGGATTAAAAGGAGTTGAAAATTTTTCATTAGTAGCACCTGGAAGTTTTGTTAATTCAGTTAATGCTGCTTATAATATACAACCCATTTTTGGAAGACCTGATAAAAATTTATATGTTAAAATGAGTGGTACTTCTATGGCAACTCCTATGGTAAGTGGAGCTGCTGCTTTAGTGTCAGAAAAATTCCCTTTTTTAAATGGAAAACAAATAGCTGATGTTTTATTAAGTACAGCAAATAAAAATTACAAAACTCCAAAACTAACAGTAAAAGAAACTCAACTTCTTAATACTTCCAATGGAAGAAAACAATCCTATTATACTATTATTTATATAGATACGCCTATCCCTGATGATAAAAATAAAATAAAACAAGATTTGATAGATGCTGGATATTGGGGTTTTGAAGCAGATAAGATATTAAACAATCTAATCGACAAATATCCACTTATGCAAAATGCCAATGAAGACTACAAAGGAATACAAACTCTCAAAAAAGAACAAATCTTAGGACAAGGCATTCTAGATATTGAAAAAGCCATAAATGGTATAGGAATTTTAGATGCAAATAGATTAAATTTACAAGATATTACCGATACTTATGGCGAAAAAGAAGCTTACTATACTATAAATACTCAAGGATATAACGCGATTTTTAGCAATGACATATCTCAAAAAAAATGGGATGATAGTTTACATAGACTCGATGCTTTAAATTCTCCAAAAGATGAAATACAAAATTTAAATATTGGATTTATCAAAGATGGTCAAGGGAGGTTAATTTTAAGTGGAGAAAATACTTATCTTGGTAAAACTATAGTAAAAGAGGGTGAGCTTTCCCTAATAAAAACACAAAATAATAAAGGAATTATAAGTGGGGAGGTTAAAGTTTTAACTAATGGTAAATTTAGTGGAAATGGTTTAATAAAAAATAATTTATACAATCAAGGAATTGTGAGACCTGGAAATCAAGACTTAAGCGATTTAATTGTAGAAGGTCTATATAACCAAAAAAACAATGCTATTTTGCAGCTTGATTTTGGAAATAATGGTAATTCTAAACTTATAGCAAATTCTTATCAAATAGAAGGTGGTAAATTACAATACATACCATTACCTATGTTTTACACTAGCGGCAATGTAATTACTATAAATTTAGCTGGATTAAAAAATAATATAAATGACTTTGAAAAAGTTGAAATATCAGGAAACAATAGTATTGATTTTGTTGCTGTATTGGATGAAGATAAAGTTAGTATTAATAAGCCCGCGCCTGAACCAAAACCTGAACCAAAACCTGAACCAAAACCTGAACCAAAACCTGAACCAAAACCTG